>NZ_JBISWK010000185.1:0-59173 GCF_044462205.1 Kocuria rhizosphaericola
GGGGCAGGGCGTCGACGGAACCGCTGGTGGGACGTAGCGTCTTGGGCATGGTGGAAAAGGTGCAGCGGTCGGCGTTTGACACCCGCGACCGGGCTGAGGGCCTGGCTGTGCTGGAGCAGGTCTATGCCGTCCAGGGGGCGCGCCGGGGATCGGACGAGGATTTCGCCATGCGCGTGTCCACGGCCGGGGTCGGGCCGGTGAGCCTGGAACGGGTGTGCTGGCAAGGGGCTCCGGCGGGCGGGGTCGGGGAGCATCCCGGGGTGCTGCGGGTCGGGCAGGTGCTGGGAGGGTCGGTCAACGTTTCCAGTGGCCGGGACGTCCTGGCGTGCCAGGGCCCGTTCTTGTTGCCCCGGGGTCCGTATCTGAGCTGGTGGGAGGGTCTGGACATCCTGTCGCTGTCCCTGGACGCTGCGGTGGTCCAGGACCAGGCCCGGGCCCTGTCGGGGTCCGAGACGTTGCGCCTGGAGTTCACCGGAGCCGGCCCGGTGAGTCCGGCCCTGGGCCGGTACTGGTCGGTCGGCGTCACCCATCTGTCCCGGAGCTTGCAGTCTGGTGACGAGGTCATGATCAACCCGTTGCTGCAAGCAGAGATGACCCGGTCTCTGGTCACCGCCCTGCTGCACACCTTCCCGAACTCGTTCGTGGAGCGCCACCGGGCCCCCGTCCCAGAGCCCCGGCCCGGTTCCCGGGGGGTGCGGCGGGCGGTGGCGTTCATCGAGGCCCACCTGGGCGAGCCGATCGGGATCGCTGAGATCGCCGCAGCCGCCCGGATGAGCCCCCGGGGGCTGCCAGCGGCCTTCCGGCGTGAGCAGGGGACCACGCCGCTGGGGTATCTGCGGATGAGGCGGCTGGAGGCCGCCCACGCCGATCTGGTGGCCGCCGATCCCACTGCGGGGGTGAGCGTGGCGGTGATCGCCGCCCGCTGGGGATTCGCCCATCCGGGGCGGTTCGCCGCCGCCTACCGCGACCGCTACGGGCAGGCGCCCTCGGCCACCCTGCACACCTGAACGCGCCTCCGCACCTGCCCCCGCCCTGAAGGGGGGCCCGGTTGGGCCTTGTCAGCGGGGCATCGGTGACGCTCCGCTGACTGCTGAGGCCCCTGCTGGGGGCTGGTGCGCGCCTAGACTGGCACGAACATATCCACCGGCGTGCTCCCGGAGGGGGTTCCCGGCGCAGTGGCCGTCACCGCTGCCGGTGATCACGGCCCGGGGGCGGGAGAGCACGCGCTGCCCGCGGGAAGACCGACAACACTGCGGGACGGGCCGAGGAGGGGGCAAGCCGATGAGCCGGCCGATCCACCACGAGGCCACCGCCAGCGAGCCGGAGGCCGTGACGGAGCTGTTCGCCCAGCTGGGGGTGCGGTTCTCCTTCGACCCGGCCGGGCCCGGTTTCTCCTACCGGGAGACCCGGGACGGGAACGAGCACGTGAGCGTGGCCCGGCTGTCCATGGGTGGTGAATTCTCCACCTGGGGCGACACCGAGGTCTTCGGGGTGGCCCAGGTGCGCGGGGCCCGCTACGACTGGTCGACCTCCGACGACCAGGGCTCCGGGCTGGGGCACCCGGTCCTGTTCCGTCCCGGACACCCGGCCCTGGTCGTGGCCAGGGCCTTGGAGGCCACCAACATCTACCTCACCGCGGCCGTACTGCAGGAGGTAGCCGACACGGTCTACGGCCTCGAGCACACCCCGGTGGCCTTCGTCTCCTCCCGCCCGGCCAGCCCGGCCCTGGGACACTACTGGTCCGGGCTGGTCGGCTGGGCCGCCGAGGCCGCGGCCGCCGCACTCCTGGAGGAACCGTTGGTGCGTACGGACCTCACCCGTCGTCTGGCGGTGGGCATGCTGGAGTGCTTCCCGCTGACCGGGGACCGTGAAACCCGGTCACTGTCGATGGCCGCCCAGGCCCGCCGCTACCGGATCGCCGTGGCGTTCCTCGACGACAACGCCCAACGGCCCATCACCGTCGAGGACGCCGCCCTCGCCGCGAACACCACCACGACCGCCCTGGTGCGGGCCTTCCGGGCCAACCACCCCCTGGGCCTCACCCCGGCCCAGTACCTCCGGCGGGTGCGGCTGGCCGGCGCCCACGAAGACCTCCTCCATGGTGATCCCACGACCGGGGACACGGTCAGAGCGATCGCGATCAGATGGGGCTTCCCCCACCCGGGCCGCTTCGCCGGCGCCTACCGCGAGGCCTACGGGGTTCCCCCGCGCTGGACCCTCGAGCGCTGAACCCCCGCCCGCCTCCACGGCTGCTGAAGGTCCTGCGCCGATACGGGACGAGGCCGTGGAGACACCTAGGATTCCTGTCGCACTGCCCCGAAAAGGAACGAATCACCAGGTGTCGACGACGGGCAAATACTGAGCAGATGCGACGTCGTTGACACCAGGGGACACGGCGGGACAGGCCGCGTCGACAAATGCGCCCCCGGATCTCCGGGGCGATGGTCGAGCGTGGCGGGACGGGCCCCGACCGGGAGGCAGAGGGAAAGACAAGCAAACCTAGCGATGCGTTACATATGGCCAGCTACCGGCCATCAAGTCACGGGGGCTGACGCACCAGCACGCCATGAGTGGCCTGGGCCGTGCCACACAGAACGAGGCATCCCTCTGACGGGAGTCACTTGGTGCCGGCTGCAATCAGGTTTCGGGCCGGCCGAGACATGCAACGTGTGGTACTCGGCGCCTCGATCTGTGGAAGGGGCCCAGTCAGCGCGCACTTTCATGGTCGGGCGCCGACCGAAAATGGTTTCAGCAGTTCTAATCAGGATCTGTGGCTCATGTCGACATTTCTGCCGTGGGAGCGGTGGCTCGTCACAGGTTGAGATCCGAGCACAGATGGGCCGCCCGCAAGTCGTTGCTCGTAGCCTGGACGGTGAGGGCGCCAAGACCATGCCATGGATCACCGGCTGAGCTGTTGTGTGACGCGCATCCCGGTCGACCTCTCAGGGCACTGGTTTCATCTCAGTGCGCACCGGCGCAGCAACGTGTCCCGGCGCTTCGGTCGTGTTGGGCCAGGGGATCGACCCGATCCGCTGCGCGAATTGCACACCACACGCATAAGGAGATGTCGTCATGACTGACGATTCCACTGCTGCCGGCACGCTCGCGCCCGAGGTTCTGGAGCGCTTGCGGAGCCAGGTGCGCGGACAGATGTATCAGTCCGGTGATCCCGGCTACGACGAGGCCCGCGCGGTGTACAACGCGATGATCGACAAACGACCGGCGCTGGTCCTCCAGTGCCACGACGTCGCCGACGTGATCGCCGGGGTCAACACCGCCCGGGACGCGGGGATGGATCTGGCCATCCGCGGCGGCGGGCACAACGGGCCCGGTCTGGGTACCGTCGAGGGCGGAATCGTGCTGGACCTCGCCCCCATGAACGGGGTGCGCGTTGACCCGGCCGCCGCCTACGCCGTGGTCGAGGGAGGGGCACGGTGGGGCGATGTCGACCACGCTGCGCACGCCTTCGGCCTGGCCTGCCCCTCCGGGATCATCTCCACGACCGGCGTCGGCGGACTGACCCTCGGTGGCGGCCTCGGCCACCTCAGTCGAAAGTTCGGCCTGACCATCGACAACCTGTTGGCGGCCGATGTGGTCCTCGCTGACGGCAGCTTCGTCACAGCGGACCCCGAAAACCACCCGGACCTGCTGTGGGCGTTGCGCGGCGGCGGCGGCAACTTCGGGGTGGTCACGTCGTTCACGTTCCGGCTGCACCCGCTTGACATGGTCGTAGCCGGCCCCATGCTCTGGCCGCTCGACCGGGCCGCCGAGCTGCTGCGCTGGTACCGCGACTTCCTGCCCTCGGCCCCGGAGGACCTCAATGGCTTCTTCGCCTTCCTCACGGTCCCGCCCGTCCCCCCGTTCCCCGAAGAGCTACACCTGCAGAAGATGTGCGGAGTGGTGTGGTGCTGGACCGGGCCGGCGGAGGACGCCGAGGCCGCGCTTTCCCCGGCCCGGGCGCTGCAACCGGCTCTGGACGGGGTGCAACCGATGCCTTACCCGGTGCTGCAGTCGGCCTTCGACGGTCTCTATCCACCGGGTGACCAGTGGTACTGGCGGGCCGACTTCATCCGCGAGATACCCGACGACGCGGTGGAACTGCACGCCCAGTACGGATCGTCGCTGCCGACGGCGCAGTCGACGATGCACCTGTATCCGATCGACGGTGCCGCTCACCGGCCCGACCGTACCGACACCGCGTTCAGCTACCGCGAGGCCACGTGGGGAATGGTGATCGCCGGGGTCGACTCCGACCCCGCCAAGGCCGCGGAGTTGCGCGAGTGGGCCGTCGACTACTGGGACGCCATCCACCCGCACTCACTCGGGGGCGCCTACGTGAACATGATGATGGAAGAAGGACAAGACCGGGTACGCGCCAGCTACCGCGAGAACTACGACCGGCTTCTGACGGTGAAACGCCGCTACGACCCCGACAACCTCTTCCGCATCAACCAGAACATCCACTGAGCCCGTCCATCACTTCCAGGGGGGACAGTCAGGGGCTCCGCGGGTAAGTAGGTCGTGGTCGGCAGGCCGGTCGGGTCCCCAGCGGTGGCTGATCCAGGCCGGTGTACTGACCCGCAGCGTCGTTGATGGGGTTGATCGTGCGGAAGTCCCGCCGCCGGAACAGATCCGTGACGTGACCCCATAGGCCGGATTTTTTGATATGTCATTCGCACCACTCCGGCGCATGACCAGAATGGGGTCGGTTGATGGGGAAGTGCGTTATCCGGTTCTTCGGTAATCGCAGGTCATTGGGGCTGTTGGCGCTTCAGGTCGATGTAGTCGGACATCGGTGTGGCGGCTCGAGCGGCGTGCTGGGCGATGACGCCGGGGCCGTAGCCGAGGAGGTCGATCAGGGTTCGTGCGTCGACTTCTTGGGTCAGGTCCCGCAGCGTGGCGTTGCGGGCCCGTTGGGCGTCGATGCCGAGGACTTTGAGCCTGCCGGAGAGAGTGTTCGGGTGCAGGTGCCGGCCTGCTCGGATGCCGGGGAACAGCCATTGCGTGCCGGTATTGACGGTGTTCTGGTTCTCGGGATTGTGCAGGTGCTGCCAGAACACCTCGGTGAGCGCTTCGGGAATGGCTGCCGGGGTGGTCCCCAGGGTGAGGAGCATGCCGTGCGGGGTGACCGTGAGGTGCTCCCGGCGGAGCAGGACGATCTTGTTCAGGGGGTGGGCCCACAGCAGCAGGATCAGCCCGGCCAGGCGGGTGGACCTGGTGACCTGGCGGTGTTCGAGGCAGTTCCGGAGGAGCTCGAGGCGCTGTGATTGGGTGATCATGGGCGTGGAGTGGGCGTTGCGGAAAGGCACCTGAAGTGCGCCGGTGCGGCGATCTTGGTCGTGGTCGAGCCAGCGGATGAAGGCGCGGATGTGCTTGCGGGTGCTGGGCCCGTCGCTGAGGTAGTCGTCGATGTGGAGTTGCCGCAGTTCTTGGGCGGTGGCGTGGTGGTGTGCGCGCAACCAGATGAGGAGCTTCCCGGCTTCGGTGATCTCCTGTTTGGCCGCGCCGGTGGCGGCCTCGAGATCGGTGTCGGGCTCGGCTGCCTTCGCGCGGATGCGCTGGAGGTGGTGCCAGGTGGCGAAGCGTTCGATGAGGTGGGCCGTGCCGTCCTCGGGCAGGGCGGCGATCCTGGCGGCGAGCCAGTGTTCGAACCGTGCGAGGGTCTCGTCGCCGCGGGTGGGCATCATGTGGTGGTGGACGAGCAGTGCCCGGAGGTGTTCGGCGGCGTTCGAGCGGGGGAGACGGTCGAAGGCTTCGTGGGTGAGCGCCAGTTCGCGGGCGCCAATGGCATCCAGCAGGGTCCTGGCCGGGGTGCCTGGGCGCATGTAGGTGTAGACGCTCTCGGGCCGTTGGGTTCCGGTGAGCACTTTGATGAGCCGGTGCAGACGGAGGTCGTCGCCGGGGGCGAGCACGGTGGTGAGATCGTCGGTGAGAGCGCAGCGGATGCAGAGCCCGGTGCGGAATCTCTCGGCTTCGCGGTGGCAGCGGGTGCAGGTCAGGGCGGTGGTGATGCCGGCGCAGTCACGGCAGATGGGCTCTCGGCCGGGGGAGCGGCCTGGGAGCATGCGGTGTTCCCGGCAGTGCGGGCAGGTGCCGTAGGTGTGGGTGGCGTCGGTGAAGCAGGCCCCGCAGATGGCTCCGTCGGGCCAGTGGAGGCGGATCTTGGCGACCTGCTGGTGGCAGCGGTCGCAGGCGTGGGGGCCGGTCGAGCGGGGTCGGCCGCGTTTGTTCGGGGTGGGGAGGCCGGTGAGCGTGGGTGGCCGGGCGGATCCGTTGCCGTCGGTGGCCGGGCGCCAGGGGTCAGTCATTGTCGTCGTCGATGATCCGGGCGCGCACGGGGCGGTAGTGGCGAAGGTCGGGGAGGTCTTCACCGGCGGCCGCATGGTGTTGCCGGATGGTCTTGGCGTCGGTGGCCGTGTAGGTGATCAGGTCGTTGGGCGTGACCTCGAGGGCGTCGCAGAGGGCGACGAGGACCTTGAAGGAGATCCGCTCGGGCTGCTGGGTCACGATGCGCCATACCGCGTTGGCGGTGAGGGTGATGCCGCGTTCGTGCAGTAGCTCGGTGAGGTCTTTGGCGGTGTGCACGCCGCGGCGTGCCATGATCTCGCGGACTCGCCAGGTGTAGGTGATCTCGCGTGTGCTCATGGGGTTCTCCTGGGTGCGGGCAGCCCGAGGGCTGCCTGGATGGTGCGGTCGTGGGCCCGTTCCAGGGCCAGGCGCTGGTAGTCGGGGGAGGGCAGGGAGTAGATCGAGGTCGTCGCGGCGTGTTCGTGGCCCAGCTGGAGTTGGACGAAGGTGACGTCGAAGCCGGCCCCGGTGATCAGCTGCGTCGCGTAGGAGCGGCGGAAGGAGTGCAGGTCGAGCCCGGGCGGGAAACCGAGTTCATCGATGAAGCCTCGCAGCCTCCCGAGCAGATGCGATTCGCCCACGATCGCCCCGGTGCTGGTGGGGAAGAAGTCGCTCACCGGCTGCCCGTAGCGGGGCAGCCCGTTGCGGATCCAGTCCTGGATCATCTCCGCGGACCAGGGCCACACGGTCAACACGGAGCGGACCTTCTTCGCCGAGCCACGGTGGGACTTTCCCCAGCGCACGCGCAGCACGCCGTGGCCGCCGAGATAGGGCGCCCGGTTGTTGGAGGAGAAGTCCACGACCTGCAGGTGCCGCAGTTCGTTGGAGCGCAGTCCCCAGCTGTAGGCCGTTTTGAACGCGATCGCGTCCCGCCAGGCGGCCAGCGCACCCTTGCGCCCGGAGGCCAGGATCCGCTCGACCTCCAGATCGGCCAGATCGAACAGCTCCTGCAGCTCGGCCTGGGTGAAGGGGCGTTTGGCCGGGCGCGCCTCGGTGGGCTGGGCGTGGGTGAGGCGGTTGAGCTCGGTCACGACCTGGGCGAAGACCTGCCCGAAGGACCTGGCGGATTGCTGGCACCAGTCGTAGTGCGGATCGCAGGCGTAGTCGCAGAACAGCTTGATCGCTCCCTGGTAGGAGCGCACGGTGCCGTGGGAGAGGTTGCGCACCGCCCGGGCGTGGGAGAAGAACTCGTCCGCATCTGCCAGCGTCCATTCCCACGGGTAGCGCCCGGAGAAGTCCACCAGACTCATCACGACACGGCGTCGGGTGCCGATCGTCGCCGGCGCGAAGTCCTTCGCCCGCTGCTGAGCGCCCCATCCATCCAGGACAGTGCTCAGGAAGGCGTCCGGATCGGGGGCTTGCCCGCCGAAAGGAACGAACCGCACGTTCTCGCCATCGTGGCCCATGGGTCATCCTCGGAGCTCAGAAGAGGATTGCGATCCTCGCACACAGATTGCGTGCAACGCAATCAGCACCGACAGAAACCCAGGTCGGAAGCCGAATCAGCCCAGTCGAACCCGGCAGCAACCACACCAGACACGCTACGTCGCCGTGCGGTACTTGAGCAGGGTCATCCCACGTCAGAGGGCAATCGGGGGAGCACCAAGGTCATCACCCGAAACCTCACGATATGCGCAGGACGCAGATAAAGTCTTTACTGCTTTACATATGGCCGGTTATTAGCCGCTCTACGAGAACGACATTGCAGTTGGGGTTCATGCCTGGGCCGTTGAAGTGGTCAGGGGGGAAGCGGGCACGGCGATAGCCACGAGATCTGCCGCCGGGCCGGAGGGTAGGGGTGGGCGCCACACCGCCTGCAGCCTGCGTTCGAGTTGACGGTCGTGTACGGGGACGGTGCGCAGCCGTCCGGATTCGACCTCTGCGCGCACCACCAGCTCGCTGAGCACCGCCGGACCCGCTCCGGCCCGGGCTGCCCCCAGTACTGCGGCGTTGCTGCTGAGTTCCATGGCCGGGGCCACCAGGGCGTGCCCGGCCAATGCTTGGTCGAGGGTGGAACGGGTTCCGGAGCCGCTCTCGCGCACTACGAGCGGTTCCGCGGCCAGCTCCGCGGCCTCGATCCCTCCGGGGCGGTCCGCCCAGGGGTGGTCGGCGGTGACCACGAGCAGCAGCCGGTCCACGGCCACGGTGGTCCCACCCAGTCCCGGTGGCAGCTGGGGTGTTTCCACGAATCCGACGTCGACCTCTCCGGCGGTAGTCCGGCGCAGCACCTCGGCCGAGTTGCACACCTGCAGCCGCAGTTCGACCTCGGGGTGGGTGAGGCGGAACTGCGCCAACCAGGCCGGGGCCAGGTACTCGGCCACCGTGATCGAGGCGGCTGCGGTCACGTGCCCGGCCGCGGCACCGCGCACCCGTTCCACTTCCTGCTGCAGTTGGCGGCAGCGGGCCAGCACGCGCTCGGCCGAGTTCGCCAGCTGCCGGCCGTCCGGGGTGAGGGTCGATCCCCGGGACGAGCGTTCCAGCAGGCGCACCCCCCAGCGCCGCTCCAGTCGTGCCACCGTCCGGCTGGCATTGGGTTGGGCGGTGCCGGTGCGGCGGGCAGCGGCGCTGAGACTGTCCAGCTCACCCACGGCGACGAGCAATTCCAAGGCGTGCAGATCCGGCCAGTCCATATCACTAATGATATGCCCCCAGGGCGAACTGGTGGCTGGTGGCCGTGCTGTACGCCGGGGAGGATGGAACCCATGGATTACCCAGCCCCGGCCAGCATGGTTTCCCCCGTCTCCATCACCGGCAGAGGGGCCCGTGGGCACTGGGTTCCCGGTCTGCTCTTCTGCGCTGTGGGCATGGGGGTTGCCACGGTGGTGGCCTCTGTCCTGCCGGGGCTCAGTGCGTTGCTGGTGGCGATCGTGTTAGGCGCGGTGGTGGCGAACACCATGGCGGTGCCGGCGGTGCTGGCCCCGGGTGTCGGGCTGGCCGCCAAACCGGTGCTGCGGGCGGGGATCGTGCTGCTGGGGTTGCAGGTCGGTCTGCAGGAGGTCCTCGGGCTGGGCGCGCCCATGGTGCTCACCGTGGTGGCGACGGTGGGGATCGGCATCCTGGCCACGCTCTGGGTCGGGAAGCGGTTGGGGGTGCCCCCGGCTCAGCGGCTGCTCATCGCCTGCGGTTTCTCCATCTGCGGGGCCGCGGCGGTGGCCGCCGTCGAGGGGGTGACCGACGCGGAGGAGGAGGACGTGGCCGTGGCGGTGGGCCTCGTTGTTCTCTTCGGCACCCTCATGATCCCTGCGGTCCCGCTGCTGGCGGGGCTGCTGAGCCTGGGGGAGAACCAGGCGGGACTGTGGGCGGGCGCGGCCACCCATGAGGTGGCCCAAGTGGTGGCCATCGGCAGCACTCTGGGTCCTGGGGCTCTGGCAGCAGCGGTGGTCGTCAAGCTCGCACGCGTGCTGATGCTCGCCCCCGTGATGGCCGTGCTGGCCTGGCAGGTTCGCCGCGCCGCCGGTGCCGCGGAGAAGCCCGCCGGCACCCTTCCCCCGCTGGTGCCGCTGTTCGTCGTGGGCTTCGTGGCGATGATGATGCTGGCCTCCACGGGACTGGTGCCCGTTGCGGTGTTGGAGGGCGCGCAGACCCTCGAGAGCATGTGCCTCGCCACGGCGATGTTCGCCCTGGGTCTGGGCGTGCGGGTGAGCTCACTCCGGAAGGTCGGCCCCCGCCCGGTGGTCCTGGGAGCGGCCTCCACCGCCATCGTGGCAGCTACGGCACTGACCGGGGTAATCCTGGCCTCCTGACCCCCAGGGACTTTCGGTTCCCGTCGCGGGGGGCGGGATCAGTCAACGTTGCCGATGGCCGGCCCGATCTCACCAACACCGTGGTGGTGCGTGTGGGGGTGTTGTTGCGGTAGGCAGCCTGGCGGCATGGACTTCCTGGTGCTCCCCACGCTTACCGGCTCTCTGGCCACGCTCGAGCCGCTGGTGCCGAAGCATGCCGGGGAACTGGCCGAAGCGGTCGCCGGGGGGGGGCTCTATCAGGTCTGGTACACCCGTCTGCCCTCTCCTGCTGGCATGGGCGCGGAGATCGAGCACCGCTTGGCGTGAAATACCCTCCCGTCAGGCGGACGCCCTGGTGTGCCCCCGGCAACGGCGGTGTGTCGTGAGCGATGACCATGATGCGGTGGAAGCTCCCGCAGGAGGCTCTGGTACTGCACCGGCGGACCGTCGAAGGCGCCGCTGAGCCGGCGCTTCAGGTGGGCTCGTGGCTGGTGAGCTCGTGTCCCTCATGGCCGGTGAACCCGTGTCCCTCGTGGAGCTGGTGGCTGTAGGGAGCCTGCAAGGGCGGGGTGCACGTGATGAGGGTGTTAGCGGCCTTCGCCAGCAGATCCCGTTACGCCCGGGGCAATCGCAAGCACCGGTGCAGATAGGCGTCGATCTCCAGACGGTGGGCGGTTCCCCCAGATGTAGGTAGTACAGCCACATCGACTCCACGGTGATCCCGGCCCGGACCAGTGCCTGACCCAGCCGGTGTCCTTGTTCTTCTCCCCACGGATCGTCCACCGTTTCCTCCTCCTTCCGCCGGTGCCGGCCGCGCTGTCCCGCTGCCGATCCTGCCCACCTGCGGTGATGTTCTCCCAACAGAGTCGCAAAACCCGCGCTCACCATGGGCCCTCCCACCACAAGGGTGCTCAATCGCACGGAATTTTCGATCGAGGCCCCGCAGGAGGACCACAGCCACTGCTTCGGAGGACACCGGGCGGAGAACGGGGGGTGCTTCCGTCTGCCGATGCACTTCCGGTTGGCTTGTGAAACACGCCTGCCGTCCGGTGTGCCAGGCGCACGAGTACAGCGTGTTGTCGACTCGGGCCGGAGCCGTGACGCCGTGCCGCAGGAGCCAGGGGGATCTCCGTCCCCGATCACCTACAAGGGCCCCGCCGCGGTCCCCGGTGCTGATACCGCCGTGAAGCATGCCCCGCGGCAGCCTTGCGCGACATCTGGCGGATTGGTAACTGGCTGGTTACCATAAGAGTCGTGGACGTGTTCATGGCTCTGGGGGACCCGGTGCGGCGGGCCCTGCTGCGGCGCCTGGCCGAGGGGCCCGCTCGGGTGGTCGACCTCGCGGCCGATCACGACATCAGCCGTCCCGCGGTCAGCAGACACCTGAAGGTGCTCGGCGACGCGGGCCTCGTCGCCGGGCTCACGCAGGGTCGGGAACGCCACTACAGGCTGCTGCCCGCCGCCCTGGAACCGGTCGCTGCCCTGCTCGGCGAGCTCAACGCCCGGACACCACGGGTCCCGGAGCACGTCCTGGACGGACTCGACCTCGAGGTCCGCCGCACCACCCGCGACCGGACCGCCGAGCGGCAGGCCCGGTCGGCCCGCACCGAGAGGAAGGACGCAGGATGACGACACCACAGGCCACCGGCCGGCCCGAGACCCGCCAGGACGGTGACTGGATCGTGCTCACCCGCCACTTCAAGGCCCCCATCGAGGACGTGTGGGCCGCCGTCACAGACCCTGAACGCCTCGGGCGCTGGATCGGCACCTGGAGCGGGGACCCGGCCTCCGGCAGCGTCACCTTCCGGATGACCGCCGAGGACGGCATGCCCGAGGAAGAACACCACATCGAGGCCTGCGAGCCCCCGCGGCTGCTGCGCACCCGCGCCCGCAGCGAGGGCCTGGACGGGCAGGACCACGACTGGAGGGTGGAGATCCGGCTCACCGAGGACGGTTCCGGCACGACACTGCACTTCGGCCAGATTCTGCCGAAACCGGAGTGGGCGCACAACATCGGGCCCGGCTGGGACTACTACCTGGACCGACTGGTGGCGGCCGAGACGGGCGGGGACGTCGCCGCGATCGACTTCGAGCGCGACTACTACCCCGCCCTGCTCCCGGCCTACCAGCAACGCTTCCCGGTCACCCCCGAGCAACTGTGACCAGCCAAGCTCGGCCACTGGTCCAGCAGCACGCCAAGGACTGCCCGAACAGCTGCTGATCTGTTCGTGACAATGGATACAGGAGCGGCTCGGCCCCTCCGCTCTACAAATGGCGGACTACCGGCCACTTTCCACCGGAATGACGTTGCACTAGGGGTTCGCCCACGGGAGTCTCTTGCCGGGGGTTGTGGCACGGCCGTCTCTCGATCGCGCCTTATGCGATGCGTTCAAGTGTTGTCCGCCTCCCCGGCGTGGCTCCAATGAATGGTGATCAATGGCGATCGGGGAGATCTCTAGGAGTGCAAAGTCTCGGTGGGGGTGCGTCCGTACTGTGTGCGGTAATCGGTGGCGAACCGGGCCAGGTTGGTGAAGCCGCACCGGTAGGCGATCGCTCCCACGGTGTCCCCGCGGGTCAGGTCCGCCTCGAGAAGGTCGTGGTGGGCGGCGTCCAGGCGGGCCGTGCGCAGATAACCTCCCGGAGTGGTGCCCAGGTGCTGGCGGAAGGCGATGACCAGCTGGTGGGTCGGGATGCGGGCGGCCGCGGCGAGGTGGGCCAGCTCGATTGGTTCGCCCAGGTGCTCGTCGATGTAGGTCACTGCTCGACGGACGGGGCCGGGCAGGCGGGTGCTGGTCTCGTTGGGCAGGGCGTGGTCGGTAAAGGTGCTGGGGAAGCAGCAGAGCAGCGCGGTGGCCACCCGGCGTTGAGCTTCAGCGACGATGAGGGGCACCTTGACCGCTTCGGCATCGTTGAGCACCTCGCGCAGGTAGCCCACAGCGTCGGCCCAGTAGGCGGCGGCGGCCTGGTGATGAGGGCTGGTGCCGGTGAGGCGAAGCCGGAAGTCCTCCAGTTGCAGCAGCTCGCCGGCGTAGTCCTGGACCCAGGCGTGGTCCACGGCCACGATGCTCAGATCGGTGGCCTCCATGGTGGAGGTGAACCGGTCCTGGGGCATCCGATACGGGCCGGGGCCGAGACGGTGGTGGTCGCCGCCGGCGCGCACCGTCATGGCCCCGTCGCTCACCTGGGCGATGTTGATCGTCTGCGGGGACTCCACGCCCATCCGCACCGTTGAGCCCCGCCCCACCTGAGCCCGCCTGCACATCACCGGACCGGCCACGGCCCAGGACAGGGCCAACTCGAAGCTGTCGTTGGCAGGTGCTTGGACCTGGGCGCGGCCGATGAGCCGACTCAAGGTCTCGGCAGCTTCTCCGGCGTCGGCGGTGGTGAAGCCACCACGGTGGGTATCGGTCATGACCTTGAAACCTTACGGCTCACACGGGTCGGAAGAAGAGCGATGCGTTCACAATGTCCCCGCAACAAGGGACAGCATGAACCATCATGTTCGCATCAGTGAATGGCGGGCGCGGCAGTGAGACCGCGAAGGTGGCGGCTCTGCACACCATGCTCGACACCGCGCCCTGCGGTGCTCCGGCCGAGTCAGACCAGGTCAGGAGCCGCTCGGGGGAGCGTTGGCACCGTTACCCGGATCCATACGATGTGCGCAGAGCGCAGATAAAGTCTTTATGACTTTACATAATAACAGTCATCGGCGCTTCAGGACGAGTAGAAACAGATGCGAGAACTCGTCCCACCTTGCCTACGGGCGTCTGCCCAGGCTGCGACAGGGTGCACGGCTCATCGACTCAGTCGTTGAGCTCGCGGCGTCGGCGTCGTCCGTGCAGACCAGCAAGGCGATCTCTCGTTTAGTGAGAGATTCGCGTGTACAGCTGGGCTATGGAACGGCTCCTGGGGTCTCCGTCGCCGAGGGCATCGCATGGTTGCGGGCTGAGACTCGGCCGCCTGGGGCGAACGGGCGGCCACCCCAGCGACGGGCCTGCCGGCGCAGCAGGAAACTACTCGTCCTCCCTCAACACGTCTCGCTACCGGTTGCCCCATGGGAGTTCTCGCATCTCGTGGAACACCATCCTGACGAAGAGTCCAAAATCCACATCCTGGATAAGGCGGTAGAACGGCATCGTGCGCAGATGCAGATCGGTTAAAAAGAAAGATCGAAGTTCCTTTGCTTCATCCAATGCGGTCACGGGACCCCAGTTGAACAAGCAAAGAACACAATTTTATTATCCTCCAAATCTACACTTACGAGTCCAACTTGACAGCAACAACGAAAACGAGCCCATTAAAGACTGGACTAACGCTTCCAAAAAAAGGGCCGGAATAGAATACGGTGCCGGTAAATCCAATACAAGAGGGTGGTCGGACGGAATGGAGGACCAATTCTCGGAAAGAATACCCCATAAGTACTTTCCACCACCGCCGGGGATAAGTCCCTTTGCTACTTGACGCCACATAGGCGCCAAAACTGGGTCCAGCACCGCCCATTTTCTAAGTTGATCCCCTGACAACCTACCTTCAATAACCCATTGAATAGAGGTGGCATGATTAAGGATTTGCGCCATATATTTTGACGCTTCGAATGTTTCTCCCAGTTCGGTCAAGGCGCATGCGCGTTGGTATCGTACCCGCCAAGGCAGGCATTCAAGTGTTTCGGTGGCCTTCTTGGCAGCAGAACCACCTAAGGAATTGCATGTGGAAGCTAAAAGTCGTGGACGGCAATCTCCACGGTTGGCTGGCGGCGCTTGTTCGCGTGCTTACGGATGACCGCGTGGTCCATGTCCAGGCCGGTGATCTCATCGCGGATCGTGCCGTCCTTCTTCGTCACCAGCAGGGTGAACGAAGTTTTATAGGAGGCGGTGGAGGTGAACAGAATGGACGTATTGCCGAACTGTGCGTCGTGCGTCTCGGCCGCGTCAACGCGGGGCAGCAGGAATGTCTCGTGTCTCATACCAACCAACATGCGTCGAACGCGGGTCCAGAAAACACCGGTTGCCTTTTAGCAGGCGTCGAAAGTTCAAATGGGCGGTGATGTCCGAATCTGTGTACGCGCCCCCTGCCAGCCCCACCCCCCAAAAACACTACGAGGTCTCCCGACCCCTACACTTGTGCGCGTCAGAACACATGTGTGCCAGCCTGATCCTGGTCCGCTACATCATTTCGGCTCGCTGACGGAAGACTCTTGGTTCTGGCCAGAACCTCTCCACGTCGGAGGCCGCTCCGAGTCGCAAACCTCAACAACTCCCGAGCCGCATCGACGCAAAGAGCTGCGTGCGCCGCAGGCGCAGGTCCTCGTGACGGGCCGACGTCATCAGGCGTGCAGATCGCGTGCAGAATCCGATAGGCGCTACGCGCCCGCTGGTCACCGAGACCATGACGCTCACCATGGGCAACGGCTACGCCGACCGTGGAGACTCCACGGAACGCGAACCACTAAGTCTCCCGATGCGCAGCCCCGTGCCGGATCCACGAGTCGTGGCGCGCAGTGCCGATGGACCACGAGACGCGCAGCGCCCCGTGAACCGCACCGGCCCCTGTGACGCCGGCCCCGTCCCGCGTAGCGTCCCGAACCCGTGCCAGACGCCGAGAAGACCGACGCGACCGACGAGCACTTAGCGCCTGCACTTGAAGACAGGCACCAACCTGGAGAAGTCGTCACGGAGCGCGTAGCGCCTACGAGTCAGCAACTGAGAAGACCGACAACAGGGCGGCGCGTAGCGCCAGAGATCGCCAGGACTCCGAGTCGGAGCAGACGGAGAGTCCATGCGCGGCAGCGAGCAATCCATCGCGGAGATCAGCCCGGCGGAGCCGGACACGAGACGTCACCCGATGCGCCTCCCGTGGCGCCTCACGGGTCGGAGACCATGGCGGCCAGGCGCGCAGCGCCGAGCAGAGACTCCACCACCGGAGCATGCACTCGATCCGCACCGGACCGGCGCCAGCCGGGACCCGAGACGACACTCGGACCGCGTAGCGGGACGCCCGATGCCCCGGACAACGTCACGCCGCCACGGGTCGCGTAGCGCCCACGGTCCGCAGCCGGAACGCCTCTGCTGCCGAGGAGCGCGTAGCGCAGATGGTCCGGCGGAGCCGGAGTTGGATCAGGGATCAGACCGGCGCCAGCCGGGCTGCGAGACGTGAACCGGGACGCCTCCCGTGACGCCTGCACGGTGCGCCTGACGTGACGCCCCGGAGGGGCTGGGGCGGAGCCCCAGGGAGTGTAGAGCATCGAGTCGGAGTGGTGGGAGTCGGCCCGCGCGCCAGCGCGGGGGAGCGCCGCATCGTCATCCGAGACGCCGCAGCGCAGGCGGCGGAGCCGCCAGACGAGCATCTGCACAGCGAGCACTGCGTGCCGGGATGGATCGCCCACGGAGTGGGCCCGCCACGTTCGTCGGCGAGACGGCGAGGACGCGCCAGCGGACGAGCCGGTGACGCCGGCTGTCCACCATGGCGTTCCTCGCCGCGTCGCCCGCACCGTGCCTCGATCCGCCCCTCCCGGTGGAGACTTCAGAGCAGAGACAGGTTCAGGAAGCAGAGAGTCGGAGGCCAGCAGAGACCCACGAGCGCGAGCGAGGAGGCGCGCCAGCGCCGAGTCGGGAAGCGCGAGAGTGATGCCCTACGGGCTGCCCCACACGTCGGTCTTTCCTCTCACCAACACCTTCTTCAGCGCGCCTCGCCCGCGCCCAACCTCCCCTCCCATCGTCATCGCCACCACACCTCGACCGCCATCACCGTCGTCCGTCACACCTCCGCTGCCGCGGCCGCTCGCACGACCTGACGGCCGCGCGCAGGGGAGCACTTCGTGCTCGACCATCGGGGTGCGGCACCTGCCCTACCGGGCGCCGGGTCTACCCCCGGCCAGCGTGGTCGGCGATCATGAGGCATGACCGATCGAGCGGAGCAGGGGACACCGGAGTTCACCCGGTTCATGCCGTGGCGCATCCGTATCCCGATCGCCGCCGTGATCTTCGCGGTGATGCCAGTGGCCCTCGCGTCGGTGCCGCTGGAGCCGGTCCTCCTGTGGCGGTTGCTTGTTGTCGCGGTCGGGGCCGTCGCGTTCAACCGGCTGGTGCTGAGATCGCTCAGCCTGCAGCTCGATGATCGGGCCGTGCGCATTCGGCTGGGTCGGTGCACCGTCGAGATCGCGTACGAGCAGATCACCGAGGTGACCGTCGGACCGCGCACCCCGTGGTGGCAGGTCGGCCGGCGCCGCCTGGACGACGGGTCCACCGGCTACCTGGTGGGCGGGCCGAGCGTGCGCATCAGCACCGGTACGGAGTCGGTGGTGGTCTCGGCCGCAGAGTCCTACCGTGTGGCCGGAGCGATCCAGCGCCAGCGCGAACACGCCGCCGACGAGCGGGCGACAGGCGCGGAGCAGGCCGGGCGCTGAGACATACGCGCCGGCGCCACATCAAGGGAGAACAACGAGATGAGACCACTTCGATACTCGATCAATGTCACGCTCGACGGTTGCTGTCATCACGTGGCAGGACTTCCCCCGGACGAGGAGTCGATGCGCTACTGGACCACTGAGATGGAGCGGGCCGATGCACTGCTCTTCGGCCGGGTGACCTACGAGATGATGGAGTCGGCGTGGCGGAAGCCGACCACGGGCACGTGGCCGGACTGGATGGAGGAGTGGGAGATCCCGTTCGCCGAGGCCATCGACCGGGTGAAGAAGTACGTCGTGTCGAGCACGCTGAGCGAGGTCGATTGGAATGCCGAGCTGGTGCGAGGCGACTTGGGGCCAGCGGTTCAGCGGCTGAAGCAGGAGTCAGGCGAGGGCCTGTGGGTGGGTGGCGTGACGCTCCCGACGGCGTTGGCGGATCTGGGACTGATCGACGAGTACGAGTTCGTGGTGCAGCCGGTTCTTGCCGGACACGGGCCGACGTTGCTCTCCGGTCTGCGCGAGCGCATCCAGCTCGAGCTCGTGGACCGCCATGAGTTGCGGTCGGGGGCGGTCGCCCAGCGATACCGACCCACGCGAGTTACGGCTTGACGCGATTCGTCCAGGCGCGTTGACCGCTCCCTCGCAAAGGAACGACGACTCGGAGTCTCGTTGCCCAGCAGCTAAGTTGCCGTGGGGCTCGCGGCGGTTCCCGGCGCCGGCACCCAGCTGCCGGGGTGCTCGGCGGAGCACCGGCTGCTGACCTACCGGGTGCGGCTGGCGGTCGCCGACGACGCGCAGCTGCCGGGCCACGTTCCAGGAGGGCCGGGCTGGGAGTAGGACCCGCCCGGTCAGAAGCGGTGGGTCGTCAGCCGGTGCGGTCGACGGGGTACAGGGCGAGGAGGGCCGGTTGCCGGCTGAGGACTACTGCTCTCCGCGCAGTCGCTGGTCCAGGCGTTCCATGCGCTGGCGGTACTCGCAGTCGCTAGCTTGAAAGCGGCGCCAGATGAGCATGGTGAGCACGAATGTCATCAGCGTGCTCGCCACCGTGAACCACGACAGCACGTCCATCAGCGCGAGGACCACTGCGGTAGCGAACAGCAGGCCGCAGGCGATAGCGATGGTCCCGCTGATCGGAGCTCGACCCATGGTCATCGCGCCTCCTGTAGGTGTGCGTTCGACGAGCGCGGAGCACGCTATCTGCCCGGACACCGGCGCCAACGATGATGCCGTGGCTGAGACCGAGGCCTAGCCGCGGGCGAGGTGGTACTCCGTGCGCACATGGCCATGGGGGAAGGAGAGGGCAGAGGCCAACTCCAGCGTGGTGTCACCGCGCACCGTGGGAGCCAAGGGGCGCCCGGCGCCGATCAGCACCGGAACGATCCGCAGACGCAGGACGTCCACGAGGCCGGCCGCGAACAAGGCGTCCGTGAGCATCAGACTGCCCCACACCACCAGGTCCCCGGTGTAGCGCCGGCTCAGCTCGGCCACGATCTGCGCCCCGTCGCCGCGCTCCACGATCGCCGGCGTAAACTTGCCCCAGGGCGCTTCTGCCAACGTGGTGGAGACGATGTGCTTGGGCAGAGCGTTGATCGGTCCCGCGATCCGTTCGGCTGAATCGTCGGCACCGGGCCAGTAGGCGGCGAACATGCGGTAGGTGGCGGCCCCGAGCACAATCGCCTCGACTCGGGTCAGCATCTGGAGTTGATCGTCCTCGGTCTCGGAGAAGTCCGCGTTCTCGAACCACGAGATGTCTCCGTCGGTGCGGGCGGTGTACCCATCGGCGCTGACAATCTGCTCTACGATCACCCGTCCCACGGGGCCTCCTCCGATCACGGGGCACGCGAATCGACCACGGGTTCCCCAACGCCAAGCCGGTCCCAGGCTACGTCCCAGGCGGTGCGTGCATTCCCTTGGGTCAGATTGTGGCGGGGCCGTCGCGCCCGGACAATCGACCGACCGGGTGCGGATGTGGAGCATGTAGAGCCCCGCGCTTCGATCCAGCGGGTCGTCAGCCGGTGCGCTCGGCGGTGTGCAGGGCGCGCAGGTAGACCCAGGAGCGGCGGACGCGGAAAACCGCCATCCCGGTGAGCACAGTCACCGGCACGAGAGTAGTCCACAGGTCCGGAAGGATCAGCGCGCAGAAGGCGATGGCCGCGAGCAGGGAGGCGGATCCGATCACCCCTTCGATGCCGACGCAGGCGGCAACCCCGACCGCGGTCCGCACCCCGGGGCAAGCAGGAAGCTCTCCGGTTCTCGCAGCGGTCGCGGTCGCCGATGCCCACTGCGCCTGGCCGATGCGCGGATCGAGTCGAGGACGTGGAGGACTCGTGCAGAGCTGGATGATCGCGGACAGTCCGACGGTGGCCGCCAGAATCACCAACCACCCCCACCACGGGCCGCCGTCACTGGTGGAATCCCGCAGCCACCATGTGGCCAGAGGGAGGCTGATCGCCAGGACGGCGGCCGCCGGCAGAGTGCGGACGAGGACCTGCCTGGCCGTCGGCACGGGCACCGCATCGGTGCGCTGGGCGGACTGGTCCATAGCGCCGACGCTACCGGCGGGCCGACGCGGCGTGGCAGATGCACATGAGGGGAACGACGATGCGGTGGCCGGCGTGCCAGGATGCGCGAAGGGGAGACGAGAAGGGAGCCGGGGTGACGAAGCAGATGCGCGGACTGGTGGTCGTCCTGGCTGTTGCTTTCCTGGCGCTCGGGATCGCCGAGGCCGCCGGCGGAGCTTGGTACGGATGGCCGATGATCGTGGTCGGGATTTTGATGGGGATGGCCGTGCACCGGGGTCTGCGCAACGGGCATGGCGGGCGGCCTTGAGTAAGAGAGCGCCGAGGCACCGGGGGCCGAAGTCGGTCAAGACGCGATGGAGGGAACGCGAAGCCCTCCTCGCCTTGATCGCGATCCCGCTCCTGATCTGGTTCGCCGTGCACACCGACAACGTGCTGCTGGTGACGTTCTCCACCATCGGCGCGCTCATCGGGACGTGGATGAGCGGGAAGTGGAGGGTCCGGCGCCCATCGCGGGGTCGCCGGGAGGTGGAGTGAGCGCCGACGGCCCCGCGGCACCGGGCGCCGCAGTCTGCTCAGGTGCGCCGGGCCGAGCGGCAGGGGCTGCTGGCGCTGATCGCGTTGCCGTTCCTGCTGGCGTTCCTGATCTGATTCGCCGTGCGCACCGACAACGTGGTACTGGCGATCGGGTTGGCCGTCGGCTTGTGGGGCGGGACGTGGCTGGACGGCAAGCGGAAGGCCCGGCGCCGGCGACGCGCCGAGGATGCTCAGCGGGCGCAGCCCTGACTGCGCCGCGGGGGAGTAGAAGTGGAGGCCCCGATGGGGCGCGGCCTCGGGGCGCTGGAGCGCACCGCCACGAGCACGGCGACGGAGACCACGGCACTGGAGATCAGCCGGCGGGTCATCGTAGCAGGGCCAGTTCCAGCCACAGGGTCATCCACAGCTTCAGCCGCGTCTCGTCCCACTCCGGGGCGTCGACGACCAGCACGTCGGGTCCGTAGCGGTAGACCGAGACGACGCCGTCGCGGTCGGTGAGCTCGGCGACCAACTTCTCCACCAGACCGGGGTGGTCCTGCGCGAGGTCGGGGCGCAGCCCGACGTCGAAGCACTCGACCTCGGCGACCACGGTCGCCAGCGGCTCTTCGGTGAGAACCGCACCTGGTCCTTCGCCGCGCAGGGCGGAGATCGTGTGGAGCATGTGGGCGAGCATCTCGGGCCCCTCCACCGGGGGGCGGCCGAGAGTGGTCTGGTAGGCGCTGTAGAGCGGCAGCGCTGGCAAGAAGATCTGATGGTGGTCGGTGCCCAGGACGGGGTAGTTGAGCATCGGGTAGCTGCCGATGCGGTGCATCCCGACGCGCCACCGTGCGTCGGGGACAGCGGTCATGATCAATGCGGCCAGGTAGGAGGTGAAGCCGTCCACCAGGGTCAGGGTCTGAGCCCGCGGATGCGGGTCCACCAGCATCCCGTGACGAGCCCAGCTGGGCCAGGCGTCCTGGGAGGGGTCCTCCTCCAGCGACCTCGGGTCCACCCCGAGCTCCTCCACCCGGGCAGAGATCCACTCCCACAGCGGGGCAACCGAGTCGGCCGACCCGGTGAGCATCTGGTGCGGGTCGAGGTTGCGACCGGTCAGCGCGTGGCGGAGCCGTTCCAGGGCCGGGCTACGTTCGGCCACGAACTCGGACAGAGCGTCCTTGGCTTGGGCAGGGAACATGTCCTCGTAGAGCTGATTCCCCATGGGGTGATTCTATGCCGGGGGTGCACCGGCGTCGCGGCCGCTGTGGTGTTCGCGTTAGCACGCAGTCCGCACACATGAGGTTCATGAGCAACCTACGCATGAGCGCCACCGAGCGCCTCGAGCAGCTGCGGGACTTCGTCGCAGCACACGACCGGGCCCCGTCGCGCCGCACCGGTCAGCAGGAAGAGCGGTCGCTGGGCGAGTGGGTCGCCAAGCACAAGAACGCCCAGACCCCCACCGGCGATGCCGTGCGCGAGCTGCTGGACAGCGGCACGATGACCGCTTCTGACGCATGTGTGCGGCTAATGACTGCTGCGGCCCCGCAGAGATCAGGAGGACCGGTTGTTGCTGGTTACTGTCCCGGCGCCGGCTAAGGAGTCAGCCTTGCTGCTCGTCCTCCTGGACCACGATCTCGCGGGCCCGCTGCAGCGACTCGAGGCCGAGCGGGCGCTTGGCTCGCGGCAGGTTCTCGGCCACGAGCAGGTAGGCGTTGAGCACCAGCTCTTCGACGAGGTTCGTCGTGACGCCGGGGCCGGTGATGATGGTGATCCAGTGCTTCTTGTTCAGGTGATAGCCGGGGGTGATCGTCTCGAACTCCTGGCGCAGCGCCTGGGCGTGGGCTGGTTCGCACTTGAGCGTCACGATCGGCTGCCCGGACAGGTGCGAGGTCAGCAGGAAGATCTTGCCGACGACCTTGAACACGTCGTGCTCGGGGCCGAACGGGAAGGTGTGGGTCACCGCCGGCAGCTCTCCGGCGACGCGCATCGCGGTCTCGTGCAGCGTCGTTCCATCCATGGGGGCCTCCTGGGCTTCGATGTGCCGTGCCGTCCGGTCCTCAGTGTGCGGTTGCCCGGTCGGCGGCCTCAAGGGGCCCGTGGGCTCAGGACATGGTCCCGATCTTGTAGATCGTGAAGGAGACGACCTGCTCGATCTCAGACTCGTCGTACATGTACTCGGCCTGCGAGACCTGCTCGCCGACGTAGTCGCCCCACTTGTGCCACCGCCAGCCGCCCACGGCGGGCTGGTCGGCCTTGCGGTGCACTCGGAACGTCACAGCGAAGCGCCGTGGATCGGTGGCCAGTCCGGGGTACTTCGCGAGAAGCTGCTCGGGGGAGTCGGCCACCCCGTAGGAGACGGTCGGCAGCCTGACCTCCTCGAAGCGGGCGATCACGGCGTCGACATCCTTCTACTCCAGGCTCTCGCCGCGGTCCCGGGCTTCCCAGAGCTGGTCGTAGGGGTCCTTGTACTGGCTGACGCCGTGCTTCTTAAGCCGGGGCATCCGCAGCCGGCCCCAGTAGGCGCCGGCGCTGATGGGGTAGATGTACTCGGCGTCGATCTGCGGACCGGCGAGGTTGGCGGGGAATTCGGTCAGCACGACAAGGGCTTCTCGTTCACTGTGGGGTGGGCACTCTGCCCTTTCTCTGGGCCCCATGTGTGCGGAGCGCTCGCTCAACGACGACAGAACCGGGGCTGGCCGCCCGTCATGAGCTTAGGGAGCGCCTGACGCCTCTCAGACCAGTTGCCGTGAGCAAATCCCTGTCGGGAGGCGCAGCCGGGCCCGTGGCGCCTGCGGGACGCGGTTCAGAGGGCGCGGAGCTCCCTGGTGGACAGTCGCAGCATCGTTCCGGGCTTGAAGCCGATTACCGCGGAGTCCGTGCAGTGGACGACGGCGGAGCCGAACTTCACCGACTCCATGATTCCCTGGCGAGCGAGCCGGCCGCCGCGCGGGGATGGCCAGTAGAACTCCACCAGTTGCCCGAGCCAAACCTCCGGGGCGATCAAGCGAGCGGGAACGGGAATCCAGGTGGTCATGACATCCATGTGTGAGGGTTCGAAAGCCCACCGCGCGCGAAGTCATCGGAATCAGAGGTCCAGCAGGACAAAAAACCTAGTGGCGCTCCATGAAAGCATCCCCCGATGAGTGGACCCCGGGGGCCGGCCGGCAGGCCTAATCTCGGAGTTGTCAGAAGCAAACGCATGCCGTCGAAAGCAGGTACCCCATGCCCATCTGGTTCGAGTCCCGACCGGAGAAGGACGTCCCCCTCGCCGAGGCCCTGCCGATCTGGGCTGCAGCTGCCGTGCCGATCCTCGTGAAGTACGCCTGCACGCCGTGGCGCTACGTCACGTACGCGGAGTTCGCCCAGGACCTGTTCAAGGCCACCGGGTTGATCACCGACCGGCCGCTGCAGCGGTGGCCCGGGGAGGTGCTGGGCATGGCGCTGAACTACTGCCACGAGCACAAGCTGCCAGCGCTGTCCTCGTTGGTCGTCAACGGCGAGACCGGGACGTGCGGAGTCGGGTTCGGCAAGTGGCACCGGAAGCTCGGCAAGGAGCCCATCGGTGAGGAGGCCAGGGAGAAGCTCGCGGCCGAACTGCGCACGCAGTGCTACCAGCGCTACGCCGGCGTGCCGGAGGATGCCCAGCCGTTCCACACCCCGATCTACCTGAACTACCGGATACGCGGAATGGGTGCCTAGCCTCACCCGGCGTGCCAACGCCCCGCCCTGATACATCCGGGGCGGGGCGTCGTCACAAAGGGCTCAGACAGTGACGGGGGTGCCGCCGAACATGTCCAGGTCCCGGTACAGCACGCGCAGACCCTTGGACGGGCAGTGCTCCACGTCGAAGTGGGCCTGCTCGGGCCCGGCCTGGGCGATGAGCTGGACGGCGTTGGAGACGTCCTGAGTGTTCGAGTCGTAACGGTGGGCGATCACCCAGAAGACGAGCACCGCAGCGTTCTCGAGCTGTCCCAGCAGCTCGCGCAGCGCGGCGGCGTCGGCCTCAGCAGGGACGTAGGAGGTGCGCTCGGTCCACTCCCGGGGCCTCCGCCCTTGATGATCTCGGTGGCCCCGTGGGTCTAGCCGCGAGCGGCCAGCAGGGTGGAGGCGGTCATGGGGGCGATGGTCGTGGTGTCCATGACCTCCATGTGTGCGGCGTGCATCACACACCCGGTCTGGCGTACCGGTCGATCCAGTAGTTGATCCCGCTGGACGAGCGCGTCGGCGCGACGACCTCCTCGGCGGCCCACGACCCGTTCAGCGCCGGGACATGCGCGTCGCCGGGCACTCGCAGGTCCACGGTGGTCACGTGCACCTCGGCCAGCCGCGGATCCTCGACCGCCTGCCGGTAGAGTGTGGCGCCGCCGATGATCCACACCTGCTCGGCCCCCGGGGAGTCCGCGGCGATGGTCAGCGCCTCGTCGAGGTCACAGGCCACCTCGGCAGCCGGGCCGATCAGCTCCGGGGTGGAGGTCAGCACGATGGACGTGCGTCCGGGCAGCGGCCGGTAGGCGGCCGGCAGGGAATCCCAAGTGCGCCGACCCATGATGACCGGGTGCCCGTGGGTGGCCGCCTTGAAGTAGGCCAGGTTCTCCGGCACGTGCCAGGGGATGGCGTTGTCGGCGCCGATGATCGCGTCGGCGGACTGGGCCCAGATCGCGCAGATCGTCGGGGTGGTCATGAGTGCTCCTTGATGGCGGCGGTGATGCGGGCATAGACAGCGTCGGCCAGACCCCGGTCGTGGCTTGAGGCTTTCATCGATGGTCCCTTACGCATCAGCCCCACCGCGGCGCGGCGGGCAGAGGTGCGGAACACCGGGTCCCCGGTCAGCGACTCGAGGACGACCTCGGGGTAGAGCCGGGCCTGCTGCATCGGCCCGTTGGAGGAGTAGTGATCGGTCTCCTGTGCTCCGTAGCCCGAGGGCAGCACCGGGCGCGGGGCGAGGTTCAGCGTGGCGTAGACACCCTGCACCGGGTCCTCGAGCACGTAGAGCGTCCCGACGTTCTGCACCGTCAGCCGCGCCAGCACCCACAGCCCGGAGCCGGCCAAGCGCATCGGGGCGCTCAGGTGCCAGAACTTCCCTTCCGTCGCCACCGGGGCCGGCAGCGCGTGCAGCAGGTAGACAGCGAGCACGTCCAGGACGATCCCGGCGTCCGCCCGGGCGAGCAACCGGGCCGATCCCGGCTTCATCGCCACCCCGCGGGGCGGGCGGGTCGCGGCCACCGGGTCCACCGAGGCCAGGTCCTCGGCGTCGGCCAGGAACGCCAGCTGCTCCGCCTCGTCGAACGTGGCGTTCAGCGGTGAGTCCCCGACCGGATTGCCAGTGAGCAGCTTGTTGCGCAGCTTCGCCTCCAGGTCCTCGTGGAAGGTGACGACCCGCTGCTCCAGCTGATCGAGGTCAGCCTTCGGCGCCGGGGCGAAGTGCACTGCGAGGATCCGCTCCCCGGGGGCGTGACCGGCCCGCCGGACGTGGTCAGCGCACCGGCGCACGATGTCGACGGCCTGACCGACGTACTGGGAGCCGTCCTCGTGGGTGAGCACGTAGATCCCGCACCGGTCCTGTCCAGAAGCGAAGTGCGCCGACAGGGACGTGCCTTCCGGCAGCGGGTACAGGGTGAACGGCAGGGGTGCGGAGCCGGCCATCACACGGCCACCGCGGCCTTGATCGCCGGGTGCGGATCGTAGTTGACGACGTGGAAGTCGGTGAGCTCGTAGTCGAAGATCGACGGCGCCGACTCCAGTACCAGCGTCGGGCAGGCCCGCGGCTCACGCGCCAGCTGTTCGCGCACCTGGTCGTGGTGGTTGTCGTAGACGTGGCAGTCCCCGCCGGTCCGCGCGAAGTGCCGGGCGGTCAGCCCGGTCTGGGCGGCGACCATCTCGGTCAGCGCGGCGTAGGAGGCGATGTTGAACGGCACCCCGAGGAACAGGTCCGCCGAGCGCTGGTACAGCTGGCAGTCCAGGAACGCCGGCTCTCCGTCCTCGTCAGGTCCGACGTTGAACTGGAACAGGGCGTGGCACGGCGGCAGGGCCATCTCGTCCAGCTCCCCGGGGTTCCAGGCGGTGACGATGTGGCGGCGGGAGAATGGGGTGTCCTGGATCGACTTCACCACCTGGGCGATCTGATCCAGGGACCCGCCGTTGGGCGTGGGCCAGGACCGCCACTGCGCCGAGTAACCACGGCCGATAGTGCCGTCCTCGAGCGCCCACTCGTCCCAGATGTGGACGTCCTGGTCTTGCAGCGTCTTGACTCGGGTGTCGCCGTCGAGGAACCACAGCAGCTCGGCGATGATCCCGCGGGTGTAGACCTTCTTCGTGGTCAGCAGCGGGAACCCGTCGCGCAGGTCGTAGCGCAGCTGGGCGCCGAAGATCTTCCGGGTGCCGGTGCCGGTGCGGTTCATGACGTGCTCGCCGTGGTCGAGCACGTGGGCCAGCAGGTCCTCGTACGGGGTGGGGATCCTAGTCATGGAGGGGTCGCCTGAAGTCAGGTTGGGCAGTCTCATCAGCATGGTTGCGGGCGTGTCCGTTCAGGCAGCGGCGCGGTCGGCGATCAGCAGCTTCTGCTCCGCCTCTTAGGCGGCGCGCAGGTGAGTCATCGCCGCGTCGCGGTGCAGCACGTCGGCGGTCTCGACCTCTTCGAGGCAGCCGAGGCGGATCTGGGACAGGCGGAGGGCGAGCACCGCGCGGTGGTCCGCGGACCAAGCTGCGATCTCGTCAACCGACGCCGCCCGCACGGTGGCGGGAGCCTTCTGCGTCAACTGGTGATCCCTGCGATCGAGGTGCCACACGATGAACAGGATTGGGCCGAACACTAGGGCGAAACAGCTCAGGATGAGAACGGCGTCGCTGAGGTATGTCACGAGCGCTCCTTGGTCGAATCGGGGGCTCTGGATCCCATGTGTGCGGACAGCGCCGGTCAGGCCGAGATCCGGCCGGCCTCGCGCATCCGGTTCAAGGCGAGCCCGATGTGTTCCTGCAGGGCGTAGCCGGCCTCGCGGGCCTCGACGCTGGTGTGCATCCCCTGGCGGTAGTCGGCGGACCGGCGCATCTGCTCGCGCACCAGCAGGCGGGACAGCTCGGCGCGGACAGTGGCAGGCCAGTTGGCCATGGCGACCGGTTCCGCGCCCTCGACGGCATCCAGCGCAACGTCCAGACGGACCGCTTGCTGGGCGCGGGTGCCGCGGCGCAGGAACACTGCCAGGACGATGAGGACAGCAAGAACGTACAACGTAATCATGGGGGAGGGCCTCTCGGTGACGTGGGGGCGTCGTCCCCTGAAGCCCGTGTGTACGGAGCCATGACCGGCATGAGCGTTGGAGGGTCAACCGGCGCGGGATCCCTTGGTGATCGCGGCGATGATCTTCACCTCGGCGGCGTCCACACGCTCCAGCGCACGGGACAGCTCGCGCGGGTCGGGGTCCTCCACGGTCCCGTCCTGGTGGACGTGGCGGTGAGAGTCCTCGATGGCCGCCCGCTGCGCGGCGAGCGTCCGGAACACGCGCTGGTAGCGGTCCGCACCCCACCCGATCATCTGGTCCAAGGTGGAGACCTCGATGCGCTCGAGCAAGGTCGGGCAGTCGTCAGTGGTCGCTGCCATGCTGCCCCGTCTCGATCACATACTCCTCCTGGGACGGGGAGGGAATAGCTTAACTGGATCAAGCGGCAGGTAACTGATTGGGCTTAGAAAACGCGTCGAGATTCTCCAGCCACTTCATCAACGGGGGCCGGCCCGCGACTGCGACTCGCCCGGTGACGTCGACGGTCAGGCGCAGAGTGGAGTACCTGCCGCAGGCCCACGTGAAGGGCACGACGAGGAGCCACATCCCAAGGGAGAGCAGGACGAGGAGAAGATCCAGAGCGATCTGCGTCTTCCGCCATTTCGGAATTACGACCATCATCGTCTGGCTCCTGGAGTGAATGTTGTAGCCAAAGTGCGGAAACCTCGCGGTGACATACTTCTGCGCGACGTGGTGAAGGTTGGCTTCGCGCTGCTCGATAGTTGGGTTGTTCACGGTGTTCCTCTGTTCGGGATTAGATGCTGGGAGATTGCGCTGCAGTGTTGGATTTTGAAGGCTCGAACGTTCGTACACGCACGGCTAGGCCAGGTCGCTGAGCTTGGTCAGCGAGGAACTGACAAGTAGCTGCGTCGGATCCAGACGGCGGTGAGCCAGAAGCTGGAGCAAGAGTACGTTTTAGGCGCTGTTCGGTGCCCAGAAAACGGCCAACAACCGCGTACGTTTGCATTTGTTACCTGACGGTGTGGCAGGCATCCGTGGGTTCGGAGCAACCGATGAGCATTGAAGCGCCCCTTAAGATCTACGCCATCAGTTCGCGTAATCTCGGCGGTCCTCGCCGACGTCGAGCGCCAGGCGCTGCAGCACCTGGTTCCACGGGCGCCCGGACTTCACTGAGTCCTCCAGCACTCCGGCGGTCATCGCGATCCGCTGCCAGTCCTTTTCGTTTCGGTTGAGGACCTGGGCGGCCGCGTAGCACCGGCCCATCAGGTTCCCGACGACCGGGCCACGGGTGGACTCCGGCAGATTCGGGTTTCGGACGATCCGCCCGGCCTGGGTGCCGGCCGCGAAGCCGTCGATGAGCTCGGCGTAGGAGGAGCGCACCGCGGCGTCGAGGTCGACCGGGGTCGGGGACTCTCGGCCGGCCAGGTCCCGGTGCAGGTGGGAGAGCTCGTGCCGATATCCGTCCTCAGCGTCCTCGATCGACCGGGACGCAGTCAGGTAGCGCTCCCGCTCGTAGTCCTTGTAGTCGTCGGTGTGGAACACCGCGTCGAAGCTCTCTCCGTCCAGCGGGTCGGCGCGGCGCCACGCGACGTCGGTGCCGGCCATCCGGTCGAGTGCTGCGAGCATGTTCGCCTCGGCCGCGAACCGGGTGGGCCGGGGAAGTTCACCGCCACGCGACCCGCCGCCTGGATTTTCAGCACCTGACGGTTCGGGCCCTCGAAGCCGTACTCCCCGTCCACCTCGGCGTCCGGGGCGGCGCCGAACTGGGTGCGGAACGCCGCGGCGGCGCGCTCGGTGGGGGTGTAGTTGTAGGTGGGTCGGGAGTCCATGTCGTGGAATCGCGGGCCCCAGTCACCGGTCGCCTCGGCCAGGGTGATGGCCGGTGCGCCGAGCTCGAGCTCGGCCTCGGGGTGGTCCTTGGTGGTGAAACGCCCGTCGGTGGCGCGCGGGTGCTGGCGGTCTAAGAAGGTCGTCATGACCGGAATGTGTGCGGCCGGGCCCGGCGGAGGACATGGCACCGCCCCGCTGCTCGGTTAGAGCTGCGGGGCGATGGTCGCGGAACTGTGGCGTCCAACGCCGTCTCGAGCCCGGATGGTTAGTCGACCTGACTGCGGCACCCCGACAGGGGCGTCATCCGAACTTGGGTGAGCCCATGAGGTTGAACCCGACGTTGACGGTGGTGTCTCCGCTGCCGGTGGAGATGGATCCCACCCCCGACTTCCCACGGGTCGAGGTCAGCTCGACGTGGTGGTTACCCGGCGCCACCGGCACGCTGACCTTCCCCCTTGCCTATAGTTTCCCGTAGGGCTGGCCATCGACGAACACCTCGACGCCGATAGCCCCTCCCGACAGGCTCGGGCGGACGAAGGTGAGAGTTCCGACCCCTGCCGGGGAGGACACTCCGCACCTGGGGCAAGTGGCCGCTGAATCTGAGATCTCTGAGCTGCATTCACGACACTGGACGAGCGCCATAGGACCATTCCTCCTCGGTTGCTGCCTGGCTTCTGGTGCACCTTGCTGAAGGGATCCGCCGCCGGCGCCGCACAGTCGGTTTCACCGCACCACTGCCCGCCCACTTCACCCCTGATGGTGGTCAACGTACCGGCCGGTGTTGCGAAAGGGAACGACTCGCCGGTCAGAGTCGGATCATGCGGGCATGTGACGCCCCGGCTGGGAACCGGCGGGCCCGACGCCTGTCATCTACCCAGCGTGGTCGCTCCACATCAGAAGGTGATCGCCGGACATGACACCGCCCCGTCTGCGCGGGGCGCGGAGACGGGGCGGTGGACAGTCTGATGAGCCCTGGACGGAAGCGCTCGCCCGTGCTTGGGCGGCGGACGCTCAGGCGGCCGTGACCGCCTTGAACGCCCGGTCGGAGAGCTTCAGCTCGCGGGCCTGCTGCTCGTCGAACACGTAGATCGGCTCCCCGTCCAGCAGCTCCAGCGGCACCTTCACGTGCCGGTCGCCGGACTCCTGGGTCAGCGCCATCAGTACCGCGGGCTTGATCTTCAGGGCCGCCGCGGCGGACCTGATCTTGTCGGCGTTCGCCATGATGTTGATCCTCCTCTCAGAGGTTCGTGTGTCCATTATCAGTCCACAGGGGTGGTGCGGTCCATGCCCGTCGTGCCCGCAGGGGTGTCATCGGGGCCGTCCTCGTCCAGCGCCCGGCGCAGAGCGGGGTCGCTCTGCGCGGCCCGGGCGGCGATGCCCTCCAGCTGGGAGCCGAACCGACCGGTCACCACGTCGGTGAACAGGTCGATGTCTCGCTTCGGCGCCTTGTTCTTGGCCAGCAGGTGAGTGATGGCGCGCTTGCCGAACTCGATCCGTTCGGGCTTGTCCTTGTCGGTTGCGGAGTCCATGGCCCACTGCGCGCGCTTCCACCAGTAGTCGGCGCTGTAGGTGCGGTATGCGACCCACGCGACGATGCCGGGGATCAAGGCGCCCACGATCAACGCGGCGAGCCGGGCGCGCTCGGCGGTGAAGTCGAACCCAGCCCAGAACCGGTCGAGCAGGCTGCGGTAGCCGTCCATCCACCCGACGAGGCCTCCCAGCAGGTACGCGAGAGTGAGCACGGCGACCACCGTGACAGCGCCGCGGATCCACCAGCGCAACGGGACACCTTTGAGCCAGCGCCACCCGTCCTTCTCCACATCGGAGAGCCTGTGGTCGAGAAAGCGAACCGCCATCCTCAATTTCTTGGGCTTGCGCTGCCGAGAGGGGTGCGCGCCTGCCGGTTGCCGGAACGACGGCGGGTCAGCCATGGGTCTCCTCCGTGGTCGGTGCCGGGTGATCCGTCGAGCGTACCGGCGGCCCGGGGAGCCCGACGTCGCGGCCACGCGGTGCGGCCCACACCTCACATGTGTGCGGACGGACACCACGACCGGCCGTGGCTACGCTGAGCCCATCAGCCTGGGACAGGGGTGACGGATGGGGACCGAGAACAGCGCCGAGGACGCTGCCGCGCCGAAGGGTTGCAGGAGGCTGCTGTGGTGGATCGCTGCGTGGGTGCTGTGGACCACCGTCGGTGACGATCTCATGATGGCGGTCCTGGACTGGATGGTCGCCGTCGGCGGCTACGGCTTCTCCAACGCCGTGCTCGGGTTGCTGACACTGGGGGTGTGCTTCATCGGAATCCAGCGCTCCCATGTCCGGCACGCAAGGCTGGAGGACCAGGGTGATCCGGAGCCGCTGCCGGCCGTCTACGACTACGCCACCCAGGCCCAGGCCGGGCTCTACCTGGGCTGGGGTGCCGCGGTGCTGGGCTGGGCGATCCCGGCGCTACTGCTCGTCTTCGTCGGGCCGCTCTCAGCTCTGACGCCGGCGCCGATCATCGGCACGACCGCGCTGATCTACGGGCGGATGGAGATGGCCCACGCCCAGGCGATGGACGCCCGCCGCCGGCAGCCGCCAGCCAGTGCTGGTCACCTTTGACGGGCCGAGGGGTCAGAACAGGGTGGGGTGGAGCGGGTCGACGTCGTGGACCAGCTGGCGCACGAGGTCTGGGTCCCACCCGTGCCTCTTGAGCTGATCGCGCAGCTACCGGGACCGGGCGGAGCGCTCTTCGCGGGACAGCTGGCGCCACCTGGCGGCATTGGGCGAGGGGGAGCGTCCCTTGCGGGAACGGTCCTTCATGTTCTCCGAGCGGGTGCCCAGCAGCAGGTGCGTGCTCGGGCCCAGCGAAGCGCGCACGCACAGCGGCACGTCGCACCAGTGCAGGGTCGTCTGGTCCTCGATAGCCTCCAGTCCGCCGTGGACGGTGGCGAGAGCGAAGCGGTGCGCGGAGACGACTTTCTGGCCCCCGGCAGTGGCGAACCAGAACCGGCCGTACCCGTCGTCGCTGATCGCTCCCATCCACAGCCAGCACGAGTCCGGATGCGGGCCCTTGAGCACGTGGGCGTAGAACCGCTCGATGTCGGCCGGATTCACCGCTACCTGCCCTGCGCCCAAGATCTGCCAGCGACCCAGCGACCCAGCGGCCCAGCGGCCGCGGGCCCGCCCTGGTGCCGAGTGTGACACGGGCTGGACGCCGGCGCACCACGAAACACCCACGAGTGGCGGCAGGGGCGCCGGCCGCCGGATCAGGAACAGGGCAGGGCGGTGCGCACACCGCCGACACCGCGCTGGGCGGTCTGTGCCTTAGTACATAGGATCGAGGTCATGGCTTCCTTCCCCCCGTTCGACCCGCCCGGCACCTCTCGTCTGCGCGTCGGTGTGTTCCTGCTGGCGCTGCCACTGGTCATCCTGCTCATCGCGGCGCTGTTCAGCGGCGCAGAGAACTTCATCATGGTCCTCGTCCTCAGCATCCCGTCGGCGGGTGTCCTACTGGTGACCTGGGGCTACGCCCGGCGGTTGCTGTACGCCGTCGAGCGCATCGCCTACCCGCAGCAGCCCGAGCCGGCTTCCGCTGCGCAGCCGGCTCAGGGCGCACCGCGGCCGCAGCAGCCGGCGGAGCACTACGTGGACCCCCGCTACGCCCAGCCCTCTGCCTCTGACCAGCACACCCAGCCGATGCCTCCGGCCCCCGGCCGCTGACCCACCACGCCGAACGCCCCGGGCTCCATCGTGGAGCACCGGGGCGTTCGTCGTCTCGGGCGGTCGGGTCAGGCGCCCTGGGCTTCGAGTTCGGCGAGCTCTTCCTCGTCGTAGCAGGTGGCCAGGGCCTCCTTGAGCTCGAAGGTCGCCTTCAGCAGCAGGGCGTTGTCCGGGCGCACGCCGACGACCTCGTAGCTCATCTGGACCGGGATGACGGACTCGGCGACCATCGCGGAGACGATGGCGTAGTCCTCCCCGGACTCCTCGTTCTCCTCGATTCGGGAGTCGATCAGGGACCAGAGTCCGACCGGCACGACCGCGGTCAGCCAGCCGTCGGAGTCCATCGACTTGATCGCCGTAGCGAGGCTCATCGGGTCCTCGAGCACGCTCAGGACGGAGTCCAGCAGGATCTCGGCGGGGGCCTCGACGGCGGTCGTGGCGGCGGTGTCAACGGTGGTGTTCGCAGTGGTTTCCATACCCCTCATGTGTGCGGAGGGAGCTCCTGGGGCTGCGCGCCTGTCGCCCAGGGAGGGCGGCGACGGGAACGCCGTGAACGGCGAATCCAGCGCTTCGCCAGCGGACCTAACAGGAAGCGCATAAGTTCCACGAAGAAGAGAACGAATCCCATGATGATCGCCATCACCGCAAAAAATCTCAAGAAATCAAGCGCGCCATCAAGGTACGGCAGAGCATCCCTGCCGTGAAGAACGGTGTCCGCCAACAGTACGGTGAACAGCAGGACGACGGGGATGATAGCCATCATCCCCGTAACCGCGAGATCTCGGCCGGTGCTGACCTTCCTCCATCGCTCAGTCCGCTGGGCGAGGATCCAGATGAGGCCTTGAACCGCCGGGGCGTCAGCAGGGAGCACGGACTTCAGCTTGACCAGCACCTCGGCTTCATCGAGAGCCTTCTTCCGGTCGTCCCGGTTGACGGCCAGTGACACCACTGCGGCGATCAAGGCTGCGGCCATAGCTGCCAGTGCGGCGATCAGCTCGGGTGACATGGGCTGATACTGCTCCGGAGCTGGGCTTCAGGGATGCGCAGGCCCGGTTGTGACAAGCATCGCTCTAGAGCTTCGGCTTCACCCGCACCGCGGAAGTGGGGCTGCCGCCTACCGCGGGGCACATGGCAGGATGCGGGAACCACGCCGGCGACTGGGGGAGGGCCATGCTGCGGCCGAGAGTTCTCCAGCAAGCATCGGTGGACCGAGCTGCGGTCGTGGCTGCGGTGCTCACGCTCGGGCAGACCTTCTGGTGGCACAACGACGAGCCGCACCGGTCCGTGTTCAGCTTCGTGATGACGATCCTGTGGCTGACGGCAGTGACCGTGGTGATGACCCGTCCCCTCCAGCGCGCCTGGCGGGAAGCCGACGAGGTCGACCGGAGCAGACGCGCGGAGAAGACCGCGGCCCGCTCCGCTCAGCCCCAGTCGGCCCCGGCCGGTAAGTCTGCCGGCGTGCCGAGCACACCGACGGCGACCACGCGGACGAGAAGCACCAGCAGCGGCGGGAAGATCGCCAGCCCGACGACCCACGCCCGCTCCCGGTAGGCGCGGGCGAACAGCTCCGCGGTCTCACCATCAGGCCCGCCGACCCACTGGCGGTGGGAGAGCCGCCCCGAGTGCTCACTGAAGTGGCGAGCCGAGACGTAGCCGACGGTGAAGAAGGCCGCCCCGACGGCCGGGACGACGACCGTCTCGGTGTCCGTGACGCCGTAGAGGACCTGGGTCCCCACGGCGATCATCAGAAACAGGCTCATCGCCAGCATCGCGACGTGGAACAGCGTCACCGCCAACCGGGCGGAGACCACCGGGATCTCCTCGGGTGTCCCGGCGATCCGCGCCGCGATGGGCGCACGGGCCAGCGTGGCGATGATGACCACGAAGAAAAGCACGAACACGACAGCGAACGAGCCGATGATCACGAGGGGCTGCCTTTCCACGTTGGGCCGGCGGTCGATACTGGGCACCTTCAGCGTAAAAGTTGCAGGCGCGAACCGCTGTCCGCTCTGTTGGGAGGCAGCTACCTCAGCCGACGTAGAAGCCGACCGCCTGAAGCCAACCTCAACCTAGTGGATCGCTAGGGTGAGAGGAGGCTCAATGAGCACAAAGCGGAAGATGCCGTTTTAGATGATTGCGGCCGCGCAGAAGAAGGTCGCCTTCTCAAAGGGCTCGACCGCGGAGTCGATTGACATGGCTGCGGAGCGGCGCAAGGCCACCCGGGACATGGCCAGGTCCACCGGGGCCATCAACTCCGGGACCACCTACGCCTCAGGCTGGCGTGGCGGACGTCAGGCCGCACCGTCCAGGTCGGATAGCCAGCGGAACGGCTGAACGCCCCGTATACACGCGAAAGCCCCTCGGAAGACAAACTCCCGAGGGGCCTCCTGCGAAGGACACGTTCCGGGCGAGCAGGCAGAACGCTTCGAACTCGGTCAGCTGCTCCGCCACGATCGCCGGGACGCCTGATGCGGTGTCCGGGTTCACCGGCGCCACGACGGGGCGAGCGCTCCCGTCCAGGTCTGGGCCCGTCAGAGCGGCGCTCGACGGGCACCGGTCCTCGAGCGCTGCCAGCTGCTGCAGTGGAGCAGGACCGCCCACGTCGCCGCCAGCACCATCCAGGTGTAGGACACCGCCTCGACAGGTGCGGCCGGGAGCGCGCCGGTGGCGATGGCCCCCTCGCCGCCGTCGAAGGAGACGAGCAGTGCCGCGGCCGCGAGGCCGGAGGCGACCATGTGTGCGGCCCAGCCTGCGAGCTCGGACGGCCTCCCCGTAGTGCTCGCCCACCACCTGGGTCACCGCAGCCAACACCAGCTCGGCGTCCACGACCGGCGGAGCCGGCGCCGGATCGATGCCGCCGATGACGCGCACGGTGAGCGGCTCGAGACCCGACACGGCGCCAGTGTGCTCTCGCCCGGCACGATCAGCAGCGCGGAGGATCCCTACGAGGTCGGGGCCGGTGAACCCGCCGTTCAGGCGGAGGTTCCGCGAGGCCTGCCGGGAGACGGCCTGAGCGAAGACCTTGGCGATCCGCTCTGCGATCGCGGGCTTGCTGGTTGCGCACGGGGTTCAGGCGCCCGTGCAGGTTGGTCCGCGGGTCGTCGGTCAGCGTCAGGGTCACCGCCGCCCCGAGGGCGTCGGCGGCGTTGGTTCCCAGCAGGGCCACCCCGTACTCCTGACGCGACCGCTGCTTGTCGCGGGGCACGCCCTCGGGCCAGACGTCGGTGGCGTTGTTGAACCGGGCGTCCCGGACACCGGGGACGGACAGCATGGCTTCGTGGTAGTTGTCGCCGGCCCAGAGGCCGAACAGCCCAGGCCGGCGCCGTCGTCGATGATCTGGACCCGGAAGTCGTGGGGGCGACGGCAGGAGGAGGATCCCGAGCCCGGCTGCTCCGCCGGCGAGTCCATGCAGGAGGCACGGAACGGAGACATCCGCCCCGCGCCCCGGTCGGCATCGTCCGGATCGTTGCGCGCGCCCTGGTCGATGCGGTGGCCCATGAGGCCGGCGATCGCCGCCGCTTCCGGCTCCAACCGGCGTGCGTGGGCGGCCGCGCGGACCTGGTCGGCGAGGACCAGCACGTCAGGGCGATCGGTACGGTATCCGCAGGGGACTGCGATGCTCATGGTGAGCTCCTGGTGCTTGCAGGTGCGTCATCTGGAGACCATGTGTGCGGAGCCTGGCGGGACGGTGCCAGAATGGAAGTGTCGTCCGGCCAGGGACGACATCACGTACCGAGCGCCGGCTCGCCCTTCACTGTGGGGGCGGCCCGGCGCTCGTTCTGTGTCCGACGGAGACGACGTCGCCCTCGCAGAGCGAACCCNGCGAGGGCGACGGCCAGCCACTCTCATCCGTCCCACGACGTACCGGAGGGTGTCGAACCCTCGCTGTCGGCATCTCCGCGAAGGATGCGCCGTGGTGAGTCCGGCGCCGAACTCTGACCCCTGTCCGCCAGGCGTGCGCTTCCCGGAACTCGACCTCCGGCATCCGTGAAGGGTGGACCATTCTCTGCGCGGGTGGCCCGGTGGCACCGGGCGTCCCAGGGCTCTCCGCGGGTGTCTCGACTGGGGGGCCGCGTTGTGCTCCATGACCCATGTGGGCGGAGTCTCGCTGGAACCGTGCGGGGTCAGGGGGTCGCGGAGACCTCCCCGCCCAGCTCGCCCTGCAGCTGCTGCAGGCGGGATTCGTCCGACGAGAGAATGACCCAGTTGCCCCCGTGCAGGAAGGGGACTCTTCCTCTGTCGCCGAGGGTGTTCACGAAGCCCTCCATGCTCTCCTCGGAGCCGGCAACAGCCATCCCCATGAGGCCGTTGCCGCAGTCCAGGAAGGTGGTCTGCGGGTCGTCCGGCGCGGACAGCTGGTCCGTGGCTGGGCACTCGACGCCGGCGTCGACGACGGCCTCGCGCAGCGCCACGGCGTCGTCGTAGGTCTCGGCGGGGCCGCTCACCATCGCCTGGATGTCGTCGGCGGTCGGCCCGCAGCCGGTCAGGACCAGGGTGGTGAGGGCGAGCAGGGCGGTGGTGGAGCGGCGCATGAGGTGTGTCCTGACGTCGGTGGAGTCGGCGAGCACAGGGGTGGCCGCAAGGCGAGCGCCGGTAAGAGCGTCACTGCGGATCCTATGTGCTCGGCCCCGGCGGGGAAGACGCCGAACGCCGGTCCGCGCCCTCGGGGAGAGGAGTGGACCGGCGTCCGGGTCGGTGGAGAGCGGCCAGTTCACCGCGGCCATGCGGTAGAGGAACGCAGCCCTCGGGTCGGGGTGGATCTTGCTGTTGGCCTGGCAGGTCGTGGTGCCGACGGCAGCCGTCCAGCCGTTGGAGACGCCGGTCTCGGCCCGCCACGACATCCCCTCGTGGAACGACTCGAGCGCAACGAGGTATCCGTCACCGCGCGAGAGGAGCGTCCCTCACCATTCGACCCTGGAACTGCGCGGGGAGTCACGACCGATGTGTGCACTACTGGCCAGTAGGAATCAGGTGCTGACTGGGGCGGATCGGATGCCGCACACATGGGAGCCAGACCACCACCGCACTTCAGGAGCGACACCCGTGACCATCCCGGACACCGAGCGGGCCGTCGCCGTGCTCACCGTCACCCGCGGCGACGGGACGACCTGCACCACCCAGGTCGCCGACAGCGAGGTCGCCACCGACCCGCTGGCTCAGGCTGCCGCCATGGCCTCCGCACTGGTCAGGCTGCGCCCGGAGATGACGGTCTCCATCACCGGCAACGACCCTGCCCGGCACCAGCACGCCCGCCGGCGGGACATGTTCTGGTTCCCCGGGCAGAAGCCGTGCACCTGCCCGAAGAACTACCGGCTCATCAACTCCTCCTACCGCTCGGATGAGCAGGGGCGCCCGTTCGTCCAGGACATCACCGGCCCGCAGCGCGACTGCCCGCGCTGCGGCTACTACCCGGGCCCGACGCGATGACGACGACCGGGCGGAGCGCCCCGGCGACGCGGACGGCGACCTTCTTCGATGGCGAGCCGGACAAGACCGTGGACTGGTGGGACCACCGCGGACGCCAGTGGAGATACCGGGAGGGCCTCTGGTCCTCCGGCTGGAAGGTCGGCAACCAGCTGATGCGCCGGAAGGAAGCGCGACTGCGGTTCCACGCCGACTTCCTGCTGACGGAGGTGACCGGCGCGTCGCCGATCACCCGGTAGGCCGGGCACCATGTCGTCGTCGATCTTGCACTGTCCCCGTGGCTACGCTGGCGGCATGGCTGAGACTGGCACCCCCGAGGTCGAGACGATCGGCAGGCTGGTGATGAAGACCCGGTCACGGATGCGCCGGCTGCCCGACGAGATCGAGGAGCAGCGGATTCACCTGCACGACGTCATTCCGCTGGGCCCTGGGCTGGCGAATGCCACCGAGAATCTCCTCGGGCGTGACGGGCACAGCTCGGACAAGAGCGTCGCCATCTACGGGCTCGTCTCCTGGAACAGGGTGCTTGGCAGCATCGACGAGATGCACCGCTTCCATGCCAAGCAGCAGACCGACTCCGGCAGGCCTCGGATTCCACCCGCGCCGCGTGGGACTACGTCCCGGTCCACGCTGTTTGGGTGGGACGATCGGCCCACCCCGCTGGCCGACGAACTGCCCGATGGAGTCGATGGCCTCTCTCCGTAGGCGCGGCGGACCGTGCTCGACCTGTAGCGCGTGCTGGCGGTCGCCGAGACCAGCGGCAAGGACCGCTGATGCCGACGTCGTTGAACCTCAACTTCATAGCCCTGGGGTTCCTGTTCGCGGGGTCGCTGTTCATGGCCCGCGGCCTGGTCGACGGGAAGGGCACGATGCCCAAGGGTCGGGACCGCCGGGCCGCTGCCGGGCTGTTCGTCGTAGCGTCCGTGCTGTTCCTGACCGCCGGCGGCTTCCTGATGTCCGGGGACTGACCGACGGAGGCCGGAAATGGCTCCGTGGCGGCCCAGGCTGGGAAGCAGGGCCGCCACGGGCGACGCGCGCCGGCAGGGGCGCTGCGTGTGGCGAGACCACGCCCCCCGACGGGCCTCGCGCTGTCGGGCCGCTTGCAGGCGGCTCGCCGACAGCTTCAGCCTAGAGAACCCGTCGGCGCACCGGCAGCCCCACTTCTGTGCACAAACATGGGTTCAGCGGCACAGGTTGCCTGAGCTACTTCGGCGCCTCGACGATCCGCAGCCCCGGCACGTCCTCGGCCACCCGGTAGGCGACCGCCCGCCACCACCGGGCGGTGGGCGGCAGCGGTGCGGCCGGAAGGTCGAGGCCCGGCATGTCGGCGTCGCGGTCGTAGACCTCGAAGACCGGGTCGGCGCCGGCGTGCTCGAGCAGGTGGGCGGCCAGCTGGTCGGCGACCTCGGCGGTGTACGCCTCGATCCGCTCGACGTCGTCGCGGACACCGTCGGGGACGGGCCTGCGACCGGACTCCCAGTCGTCGACCGAGCGCAGACCGACGTTCAGGGCCGCGGCGAGCTGCTCGCGCGACAGGCCCAGCGCCTCGCGCACGACCTTCAGCTCGATCGGCGCCATCCGCCCGTCGGCCGGCACCTGGACCACAGGGAGGGGCTGCGGGCGGGACTGCGCCCAGGCGGCCAGGCCCTCGCTCACGAGCCCTGCACCGTCTCCCCGGTGTCGTCGTCGGGGTGGGCAGCACCGAAGGCCCAGTTCCACGGGGTGGTCAGGAAGTCGTAGGCCTCCTGCGGGAAGCCGTCGGCGTCGATCAGGTCCCTGGCGGCGAGGGCGATCAAAGCGTGACCCACCGGCATCTCGAAGCTGGTGGCCGTGGCCGAGGCGGCGCGCTCCAAGGCGTCCCCGGACGGCGGTGTGGAGTCGGGGCGGGTGTGCCGGTGCATCTGCAGGAACAGGTCCGTGGCGATCGCCTGGGACAGGCTCCGCCACGACCCGAGGACCTGGTCCAGGGCGTCCTGACGGCCGGCGGCGGCCGCGGCGCTGACCGCCAGCTTCACGGCGGCGAGACCGAGCGCGTCGTAGTCGACCTCGGTGGGGGTGTTGTCGGCGACGAACTTCTGGTGGAGCTCGGAGGCCTTGCGCAGCGCCTGCGACTCGTCGAGGCCGATGTCGGCGGCCCTCTCGAAGACGGCCTGGACCTGCGGACCCTGGGGGCCGGCCGCGACGGCGAGGATCTCGGGGTTCTGCCAGACGGGGGTGCTCATCGCACGGTGCTCCTCGGGGAGTCGGAGGCGGTGAGCGACGTGTTCGCCCGGTGCCTGCTGGTCGCACGGTAGCAGTCGCCAGAGAACCGACGACATGGGCGATGAGTGCTCAGGTGCTTCGTCCGGCACCCGCTCAGGAGACGGTGCGCAGCTCGGCCCACTCGGTGGTGTACCGCGGGGACAGGTCCTTCTGCTGGTTGCGCCACGGCGCCGGCGCGTTCGCGCCCACCCCGCCCGGGGCCAGGGTGCCGGTCCCGAAGCGGCGGTTCACCGCGTCGATCAGCTTGCCCCGCGGGGCAAGGGTCTCGAGCAGGCCCGTTGCATCCGCCCAATAGTGTCCCGTCGTCGACACGAGCCCGGTGACCTCCGGACGCAAACTGTCCAAACCACGTGTGACTTGAGCGTGGCCTCACCGAATTGTCAGACCGATGAGCGTTGCGTTCTATCAGAGGCTGAAGACCGTAGCGGTCGACTCGGCCACCGGTCACACTGGTTCCATGGACACCGAGGCCAGCAAGCAGGAGCGGGTGCAGGTCGTGCTGGTACGCGTTCGTGAGGTATGGCCGAATGAGGCGGCGGAGGAGTGGATGCACGGGTCCAACGGTGCCCTGGACGGTGCTCGACCCATCGACCTGGTCCGGCTCGGCCGAATTCACGAAGGGTTGGCAGCGCTAGAGGTTGCTCGTGCCTGACACCGAAACTTCCGGCTCTGAGGGAACGAGTCCCCAGTACGGGCGGGCGGTCGAAGCGGAGCGCTGCTGGTGGCGTCGCATCGAGTCCGAACATGCTTTCGCCGATGCCACGGAGACTGAGGTCGACCTCATCCGCGCAGGTCGGCTCCTCGGCCATCACCACGGTGACACCTACCGCCGCCCCGCCTTCCAGTTCGACGCCGGCACCGGTGAGATCCTGCCGGTGACCACGGCGCTGCTGGACGTTGCCGGACACTATCAGGTGCCGGTGCATGACGTGGTCATGTGGTTGTGCACCCGTTCGGCTCACTTCGCGGAGCAGGACGAATCCGTGTCTCACCTGCATGATCCTGAGGTGCTGCCGGCCGCGGCACGTGACGAGTTCGGAGCCCGGTCGTGAGCACTGGGGACCTTCTCGGCGACGACCTGGAACAGCAGGACCCGGATGAGGCCCGCGTGCAGCAGCTCATCATCAAGACCCTCGAGCGCTACGAGCGGCAACGACGACGCCTGACCCAGGAGTAGACCGGGCCGCACCGTCAGGGCCGGAGTATCAAGTTCAGCGCTACCAGTCGTTCGGCCTCGGTGAGGATGCTGCCCACGGGGAGATCTCCTGCATCTCCATCCCGTCCACCTCGACCGAGACAAGTGCGGCACGGATTCCTTCGATGTCCCCCATCTCGATCAGGCGTCGGTACCGGGCGGGTTCTGCAGATGCAGACGCCTCTGCACCCTGATCTCCAGCCGGTCCAGGTTCGCCAGGATCCGCGGAGTCCACAAGGTCATGGTGCGTGCAGGAAAGGTGCGCGAGCTCGGTGCGGTTGTGACGCTCACGTGTGCGGCGCGAGGACCGGGAGCAGGCGTGCCACCGTACCTCTTCGCGACGACCGGCATCACGACGGACTGGAAGAGTCGCTCCCGGCCCGGCCAGGTCCTCGGTATGGCCCTCAACATCTTCAAGCAGGAGGGGAAACCGGCGCTGACGGCCGCGGTCGTGAACCAGGAGACCGGGCTGTGTAGCTCCGGGTTGGGCAAGTGGCGTGCCGAGGCCGGCCTCCCAACGCACGGCGAGGTCGACCAGGACGAGCTGGCCGCCCGGCGGCGGGTTCAGTGCTACCGCCGCTACGCTCCGAAGGTGCCCGAAGACGCGGTGAAGTTCCACACCCCCATCTACTTCGAGGACCAGGAGCGGCGGCGCCGGCGGGTTGAGCGGGAGGCGCAGCAGGTCGCGTGAGCGGCTGGGCCCGCTCTCAGCGGATGTGCCGGTCGATCCGGTAGCTGACCCTGCTGTTCGAGCGGGTCGGTCCGACGACCTCCTGAGTGGTCCACGAGTCGTCCAGCGCCGGGGCGAGCGTGTCGCCGTCCACCCGGACGTCCACGGTGGTCACGTGCACCTCGGCCAGCCGCGGGTCGGCGATCGCCGCCGCGTAGAGCTGCCCGCCACCGATCACCCACACCTGCTCGGCGCCCGGGGCGTCGGCGGCGATCGCGAGAGCCTCGTCGAGATCGCAGGCCACCTCGGCGGCCGGGCCGATCAGCTCCGGGGTGGAGGTCAGCACGATCGAGGTGCGTCCCGGCAGCGGCCGGAACGCCGCCGGCAGGGACTCCCAGGTGCGCCGGCCCATGATGACCGGGTGCCCGTGGGTGGCCTCCTTGAAGTAGGCCAGAACCTCGGGGACGTGCCAGGGGATCGTGTTGTCGGCGCCGATGACGCCGTCGGCGGACTGGGCCCAGATCGCGGCGATCGTCGGGGTGGTCTGAATGTCGGTCATCGGGTGATCTCCAGAAATTCGTCGATGTGGGCATAGACCGCATCTGCCGGCGCCCAGTCGTGGTGGCGGCGCTGAGCGGTCGGCCCCTTGCGCATCCGGCCCACGGCCGCGCGGCGGGCCGCGGTGCGGAACACGGGGTCGTGGTACAGCGCGGAAGCGGTGCCGTCGGCGCAGGGGTCGACCGTCTGCATGGGCCCGTTGGAGGTGTAGTGCTCGGTCACCACCGAGCCGTAGTCTGCCGGCAGCACGGGGTAGGGGACGAGGTTGGTCTTCACGATGGTGCCGACCGACGGATCGTGGAACACCACGAGGGTCTCCACGTCCTGCACGGTCAACCGTGCCAGAGCCACCGAGCCGTCGTCCACCCGCTGGAACGGAGCGGTGGGCATCCAGAAGCGCCCCTCGGTGCGGGCAGGGTCCGGCAGCGCGTAGCAGAGGTAGAACGCCAGCGCGGTCAGGGCGTCGGCAGCGTCGGGGTGCTCGAGCAGCCGGTAGGTGTACGCCTCACCGGCCCGCCCCGAGCGTCCACGTAACCACTCCTCGGGCAGCCGCGACGGCTCCTCTTCGGTCAGGAACGCCTGCTGGATCGCCGTCTTGACCGTGGTGTTGAGCGGGGAGTCCCCGACCGGCAACGGGTACTGCGTGAACGCCAGCGGAGCCAGCGCGGTCATCAGGCGGAGACCTCCGCCTTGATCGCCGGGTGCGGGTCGTAGTTGACGACGTGGAAGTCGGTGAGCTCGTAGTCGAAGATCGACGGGGCGGGATCGAGCACCTGCGTCGGGCAGGGCCGCGGGTCGCGGGCCGGCTGCTCGGCCACCTGGTCGAGGTGGTTGTCGTAGACGTGGCAGTCCCCGCCGGTCCACACGAAGTGGCGTGCGGTCAGACCGGTCTGGGCGGCGACCATCTCGGTGAGTGCCGCGTAGGAGGCGATGTTGAACGGCACCCCGAGGAACAGGTCGGGCGAGCGCTGGTAGAGCTGGCAGTCCAGGAAGGCCGGCTCACCGCCGTCGCCGACACCGGAAGCGAGGTGAACCCCGACCCCCTGGCCGCCCTCACCGCTTGACCCCTACGAAGGATCGCTACACCACTCCAGGGGGCTTGACCGGTTCGAGTCCAGTCGGGGGAGCCGGCAGGAGGCCCCCACCGGCGTCGGACGCCGGTGGGGGCCTTCGTCGTGCCACGAAAGGTCGTGCCGGCACAGGCGCGCGCCTCATCCCGCGATGCTGATCCGGACCCCTTCCGTGGGAGTGGGCACGTCGAAGACGGCCGTGTAGTTGAGGACGGCGGTCCAGACCGCCACGCGGACCTCGGTCTCCGACATCCCCGGGGGGCGGGAGGACACGGTCACGGCCCACTCCTGGCCGTCGAACAGCATCTCGACGGACGTGACGGCGACGCCCCGGGCGCCGAGCGCTGCGACGACATTGGTGCGCACGAGGGACTCGACGGGATGGGCGTGGGGGATGGTGGTCATGGTGGTCGTCCTTCCGGCGGGGAGCTCGGATCAAGCTCCCTTCCATTGACTCGCATCCGGTCGCAAAAGTGATGTCCGCTCTTTGACGGACAGTCCGCGCTGGCGTAGGACTGATGGAATCCTCAGGGTCCTCCTGGCGGGGTCGGACGTTCGGGCCGCATCCTGGGGTCAGGGCGGCCCCGGAGGCGCCGGAGTCCCGGGTATGCCCGGATCCTGCACCTGTCCGGCTACTCGGTCGGACGGGCTGCCGGGCGGGGTCCGGTACACCAGGGGGAACCATGCGTTGGAGGGCCAGGTCAGCCGAACGTGCCGCTCGGCGGGACCGAGGAACCGCCCAGAAGCCATCCGGACGCTTGACGGGCGTGGACGCGGCGCGCGGACTGGCGCTCATCGGTCTGATGTCCGTGCACGTCCTGCCCTCCCACGACGACGAGACATCAGAACCGTCCTGGTCCTTCATCATCTTCTCCGGGGACTCGGCGGCGCTGTTCGCCCTGCTGGCCGGCGTCGGTCTGGCCTTGGCCTCCGGCGGTACGCGTCCGCACGGGGGCAGGGAGTTGACCGCGGACCGAGCGGCGCTCGTGGTGCGGGCCGTGCTGATCGCCGTGCTGGGGCTGGGAAGCGGATCCTTGCTGTCCGAGGACCTACCGGCTGACAACATCCTGATCTACTACGGCGTGTTCTTCCTGCTGGCCGCCCCCTTCCTGCGCTCAGGTCCGACGGCGCTGTTCGGCTCAGCGGCGTTCTTCCTGGTCACGGCTCCAGTCCTCATGCAGCTGCTGCGCGATGAACTGCCAGGGTTCGTCTCCGGCAACCCCACGTTCGGGGATCTGCTGACGCAGCCCGGGGCGACGGCCGCCCAGTTGTTGCTGACCGGCACGTATCCGGCACTGGCGTATCTCGCCTACCTGCTGGTCGGGATGGGACTGGGCCGGCTCGACCTCAGGAGGAAAGCGATCCAGGTCCGCCTGCTGGTGATCGGCGTGGGGGTGTCGGTCTGCGCCGAGGCCCTCTCGTACGTCCTGCTCCACGGAGCCGGCGGCTACGACCGGCTGCTGGCCTCCGTGTCGGGAGACGAGGAAGAACTGGCTGACGTGCTGGTCTGGGGATCGGACTGGCTGCCCACCGACACCTGGTGGTCACTGGCGATCGCCACGCCGCACACCAACGCCCCGCTGGCCATCGCGGTGAGCCTCGGCACGGGCCTGGCGGTACTGAGCCTCTTCCTGCTGGTCTCCGGCGCGGTCGGCTCCTGGTTGCTGCCGTTGTCGGCGATGGGCTCGATGACCCTGTCCCTGTACACCGCCCACCTGGTCGCGCTGTCCTTCGAGGTCCACTACCACCGGCCCTACCTGTGGTTCACGATCCAGCTGATGACGGCGGTCCTGTTCGCCGTGGCGTGGCAACGAACACTGGGGCAGGGGCCGCTGGAGCGGGTGGTCGGAGCCGTGGCGAAGAGCGCACGCCGATGGTCTCTGGCCGCATCCTCCGGAACGGGGCACGGCCAGGGACCGGGGCTGCATCCCGACCGGCGCTCCTGACGCGGCACCACGGTGCAGCCCGCACCTCAGTAGCCGCTGGCGCTGGACATCCTCTCCCGGCTCTCCACACGAGCGGAGGCGTGCGAACAGCGGCCGGCGAGCACGGCGCGCGTGGCGTCCAGCAGGATCTCGAGACCCTCGTGGAGCTCCTCTGGAGGGATGTTCAGGGCGGGCATGGCCTTGAGGACCTCGGACTGCGGGCCCGAGGTCTCGACGAGCAGGTTTCGCTCGTAGGCGGCGCCGGCGATCCTCTCCGCCAGGTCCGGGTCGGGGAAGTGGACCCCGGCCAGCAGGCCCCGTCCGCGACAGGTGGCTCCCTCCACCAGCGCCGCGACCCTCGCGAGGCCCTCGCTGAGCAGCCTCCCGCGCTCGACGACGGATCGTTCGAAGGTGCCGCCGTCGGCCCAGTACTTCTCGAGTGCGGCGGTGCCGGTGACGAAGGCCGCGTTGTTGCCGCGGAACGTCCCGTTGTGCTGGCCGGGCTGCCAGACGTCCAGCTCAGGGCGCAGGAGGACCAGCGCCATGGGCAGCCCGTAGCCCGAGATGGACTTCGACAGGCACACGATGTCCGGCGTGATGCCGGCCTCCTCGAAGCTGAAGAAGGTGCCGGTGCGCCCACAGCCGGCCTGGACGTCGTCGACGATCAGCAGGACGCCGTGCCCCCGGCAGAGCGTCTCGAGTTCCCGCAACCACTCGGCACGGGCGGCGTTCAGTCCGCCCTCGCCCTGGACGGTCTCGACGATGACGGCGGCAGGACGTTCCATGCCGGAGCTGGAGTCCGCCCATGTCCTGGCCAGCCAGGAGAAGCCCCAGGACGGGTCCTCCAGGTAGCCGTCGTACGGTGCGGTGGTGACGAACGGGAGCGGCACACCTGCTCCGTTGCGCTTCATGGCGTTGCCGGTGACGGACAAGGACCCCAGGGTCATGCCGTGGAAGGCGTTCGTGAAGGCCACGACGCCGGTGCGGCCGGTGTTCAGTCGTGCCAGCTTCAGGGCGGCCTCCACGCTGTTCGTGCCCGTGGGCCCGGTGAACTGGACCTTGTGGTCGAGGCCGCGTGGTCGGAGGACATGCTCCTCGAAGGCGGAGAGGAAGCGGCGCTTGGCCGTGGTGTAGGTGTCCAGGGAGTGGACCACGCCGTCGGCGGCCAGGTACTCGATCAGCGCACGCTTCAGGTCCGGCTCGTTGTGCCCGTAGTTCAGCGCCCCGGCCCCGGAGAAGAAGTCCAGATACCCCTGGCCGTCCTCGGCGTGCAACCGGGAGCCACGAGCGGTCTCGAAGACCGCCGGCCAGCTGCGGCAGTAGCTGCGGACGTTGGACTCGAGGCTCTCGAAGATGGTGGTGGACATGGTGATGACTCCCGATGGATGAGAAGTGAGCGAGACGGTCAGCAGGTCGACCGGTGTTCCGCCCCGGCGCTCGTCGGTCGCGTGGTGCCGGGTGCCCATCCGGGCGGACGCCGCGACGGGCGGACGTGTCCGGTCGGGGAGGGAGCTGGGCGATCGGCCACCGCCGATGGACGTGGCGTCCCGGTGGAGCGCGTGATGTCAGAACATATTTACACGCAATTACCGGCCGGTTGTTGCAGTCGTTCAACATGGCTCAGACCCTAGTCACTCGCAAACGTACTACCCAGGAATGTTCGAAGATTACCGAGGCTTTTCAGCACGCCTCGAGATTACTGCACGTGGTGAAACCATTTGTGTTGGCATCCAGCTGACCTGCAGAAACATCGCGACCAACTCTCGGGTGTTTGCATCTGCGGCGTTACGCTGAATTCCGTGCTACCCCTCCGGTAAGGGGATTCCGGAGGCTTCAGAAGACTTATCGAAGTCTTGGTGCTCGAGCATTGTCATGTCTGCACCACGGCTTTCTTTGCAGTGCATCGGGGGTCACATGAGGTCGAATGTTGACAGCAAGTCACAACGGCATGACGTCGCGGGGTCGAACGTGCTGTCAAGGAACGACGGGGCGGTCCTCACGTCCCTCGGGGGAGCCGGGGACCTCCTCGGTCGATGTGAGACTCGGCTGGAGCAGCTCTTCGAGGCCGTCTGCGATCGTTCCGGTGGCGACGGCCGGGACGACTGCCTGGCCGTGGACGCGGACGAGACGCGTCTGAGCTACCCTGAGCTCGACGCCCGGGCGAACCGTCTGGCCCACCACCTCCTCGAGCTCGGTGCGGGTCCGGGCGACCGTATCGCCCTGCTCTTCGACCACGCCGTGCCCGCCTACACGGCCATGCTCGCGGTCCTGAAGATCCACGCGGCGTACGTGCCCCTCGACCCGGGATTCCCCTCGGACCGGATCGCCTACATCATCGAGGACGCCGATGTCTCGCGAGTGCTCACGCTGGCGAGCCTCGAAGCCACCGTGCCCGATGGCACGGCCCCTCTTCTGTGCCTCGACCGCGAGGAGACGAGGATCCACACCAGGGATTCCTCGCGCGTGCAGCTCGAACGGAACACAGCGGGCCTGGACGACCTGGCCTACATCATCTACACCTCCGGCTCCACCGGCCGCCCCAAGGGGGTTGCCATCGAGCACGCCAGCATCTGCAATTTCGTCCGCGTTGCCGCTGACGTTTACGGGATCCGGCCCCAGCACCGCGTCTACCAGGGCATGACCATCGCCTTCGACTTCTCCGTCGAGGAGATCTGGGTCCCGTGGATGGCCGGGGCGACGCTCGTGCCGAAGCCCCGTGGCACCGCGCTGCTCGGTGCCGAGCTGGCCGAGTTCCTGGCCCAGAAGCGGGTGACGGCGATGTGCTGCGTCCCGACGCTGCTGTCCACCATCGAGGACGACATTCCCGACCTGAGCTTCCTCCTGGTCTCCGGAGAGGCCTGCCCCCGGGACCTGATCGCCCGGTGGCACCGGCCCGGCCGTCGCTTCCTCAATGTCTACGGCCCCACGGAGGCGACGGTCACGGCCACCATGGCCGTGGCCCATCCCGATCGGCCGGTCACCCTCGGGGAACCCCTGCCGACCTACTCCGCGGTCATCCTGGACCCGGACGGGGCCCAGGTCCTTCCCCATGGTGAGCTCGGGGAGATCGGCCTGGCAGGCATCGGCCTCGCCAGAGGATATGTCAACAGGGACGATCTCACGGACAAGGCGTTCATCCCCGACTTCCTCGGCATCCCCGACAACCCCTCCGGCCGGATCTACCGGACGGGTGACCTGGGCAGGTTCAACGAGGACGGGGACATCGAGTACCACGGCCGCATCGACACCCAGGTCAAGGTGCGGGGCTACCGCATCGAGCTGAGTGAGATCGAGTCCGTCCTCCTCCGGATTCCGGGGATTGCCCAAGCCGTGGTCAACACCTATGAACCGGAACCCGGGTTCGTGGAGCTCGTGGGGTACTACACGCTCCGTCACGACGGCGAGGACCTCCACGACCAGGAGATCCGCGAACGACTGCGCGAGCGACTGCCCGGTTACATGGTGCCGGCGTACCTCGAGCGGCTCGACCGCATTCCTACGCTGCCCAGCGACAAGGCGGACCGGAAAAGCCTCCCGGCCCCCCGCGGGAACCGCACGACAGGCGGCGAGGACGAGTACGTCGCCCCTTCATCCAGGACGGAGGAAGCCCTCGCTGAAGCCCTCGCCTCAGTCCTGCGCCTCGAGAAGGTGTCGACAGCTGCGAACTTCTTCACGGATCTCGGTGCCAACTCGATGCTGATGGCCCAGTTCGCCGGGCGCCTGCGCAAAGATGCTCGAGTTCCGGTGCCGGCGATGCGTGATCTCTACACCGCCCCGACCATCTCTGCGCTCGCCGAAAGACTCGAAGCCGTTCCCGTCCAGGCGCCGGCAGCGGTCCAGCCGGGCCGGACCGTGCGTCCTGGACCCCTTGGAGCCGCGCAGCACGTGCTGTGCGGCACGTTGCAGGCCTTGGTCTTCGTCCTGACCACGTTCGTGGCCAGCTTCGTGCTCCTGGAGGGCTACCTTTTCGCCAGCAAGGGACAGGGACTGCCGGACGTGCTCTGGCGCGCCTTCGTCTTCGGGACCCTGTCCTTCATCGGCTGGAGCCTGTTCCCGATCGCGGCCAAGTGGGTGCTCATCGGGCGCTGGACCGTCCAGGAGTTCCCTATCTGGAGTCTCGCCTATTTCAGGTTCTGGCTCGTCAAGAACATCATCCGCGCCACTCCGATGCGGATGTTCATCGGCACTCCCATCTATCCCCTCTATCTAAAGGCACTGGGTGCCAAGATCGGCAGGCGCACGGCGATCTTCTCCCGGTTCGTGCCGGTGTGCACGGACCTGCTCACGATCGGCGATGACGCCGTGGTGCGGAAGGACGCGCTGATCAGTTGCTACCGGGCTCACGACGGCACCGTCCAGACCGGCACCGTCCGCCTCGGCCAGGAGGCCCTCGTCGGCGAGGGCTCCGTCCTGGACATCCACACCGCTCTCGGCGACGGTGCTCAGCTGGGTCACGCCTCGTCCCTGCACGCACTCCAGTCGGTGCCCTCAGGGCAGCGGTGGCACGGGTCGCCCGCTCAGGCCACCGACACGGACTTCCGGACTGTCGCCCCGACGGACTGCGGTCTGCGCCGGCGCGTCGTCTACAGCACCATCGCGATTCTCTACCGGCTCGTGCTGACGCCCGGTCTCGGCCTCGGCGTGCTGGCACTGCTCATTCCGTTCTATCTCGAGCTCGAGCACCTCGACCACGGGAGTCCGTGGTTCTACGTCGACCTCGTGGGGCTCACGCTCCTCCTGCTCCTGGTCGGCATCCTGCTCGCCCTGTGCGCACTCGCCGTCATTCCGCGGGCACTGCACCTGTGCCTGGTCCCGGGGCGGATCTATCCTCTGTACAGCTGGCGCTACGCAGTGCAACGAGCGATCGATCGGATGACCAACGTGCAGTTCTTCATGCGGTTGACGGGGGACAGCTCGCTGGTCGTCCACTACGTACGCCTGCTGGGGTACAAGCAGCCGAACCTCGTGCAGACAGGCTCCAACTTCGGATTGGCCACGAAGCAGGACGATCCCTACCTGGTCACCACGGGGAGCGGGACGATGGTCGCCGACGGACTGGCCATCATGAACGTGGACTACTCCGGCAGCTCGTTCATGGTCTCGCCTGTGACCATCGGCGCACGGAGCTTCCTGGGCAACAACATCTACTATCCGTCCACCGCCACGACCGGCGACAACTGCCTGTTCGCCACCAAGGTCATGGTCCCCGTGGACGGCCCACCCCGCGAGGGAGTCGGGCTGCTGGGCTCGCCTGCCTTCGAGATCCCCCGCACGGTCCGTCGGGACGTCGACTTCAGGGAGCAGGCGACCGGACCCGAGCTGCAGGGGCTCCTGCGAGCAAAGAACCGGCACAATGCCGTGTCGATCCTGTTCTTCCTGCTGCGCGGATGGATCTACGCATCGGCTGGCTTGCTGCTCGTCTCTTACGCGGTCGCCTGGCACAGCATCTACGACGTGTTCGCGGTCGCCGCGGCATTCCTGGGGATGCTGCTCTTCAGCGTCGCCTACTTCGTGCTGGTCGAACGAGCGTCGCTCGGTTTCCGCCGGCTCCGGCCGCTGTTCTGCTCGATCTACGAGGAGCCTTTCTGGCGCACGGAGCGCTTCTGGAAGCTCAGCGCGAGGGCTTACCTGGAGGCGTTCAACGGCACGCCGTTCAAACCGCTCATCTGGCGTCTGCTGGGTGTACGGATGGGCCGGCGTGTGCTGGACGACGGCTGCTACATTCCCGAACGGACTCTCGTCAGCATCGGTGACGACTGCACACTGAACGTCTTGTCGATCGTGCAGTGCCATTCCATGGAGGACGGGGCCTTCAAGGTCGAGGGGACGACGGTCGGCGCACGCTGCACCCTCGGAGCCAACTCCTTCGTCCACTACGGCGCCACGATCGGGGACGGCGCGCTGGTCGAAGTGGACACGTTCGTCATGAAAGGCACGGAGATACCCCCGACCTCGACGTTCGGCGGCAATCCGGCCCGCGAGCTGACAGCCACCGCGCTCCTGGTCCCCGTGTCCTCCGGCAGGCACGCCGCTCCCCGGGGAACGGAACCCCGTCGCCTCCGCGTCGGGGGTCCGCGGAAGCGGGGACGGCACCGACCCGTCGGCCGTCGACACGAGCGGGTCCAGGCGTCCGGCGGGTCGCGGTGACCCAGCAGCGTGCACGGCCGGCAGCCCGGCCCAGTGGTCGCCGTTACAGCGGCAGCGCGGATCAGGACTCTCTTCTATCGCCGCGCTCGGGTCGAAGGAGCAGTGCCCGCTCCGTGCTCGGCCGAAGGCCCGGGAGCGCCGACCTCGGTGGGACGGAAGGATCCCGGCGGGGCATCATCGGCACTGCTGTCGGGTTCACCGAGCGGTAGTGCCGAAGCGTGACCGAACCGCGCCCGGAACGTCACCTCTTGCTGTTGAGGCCCTTGTCAGAAGGGAATTACGCTGACCTCACCTTTTATTCCGAGGGGGAGCACAGTGAAAACTCTGGAGAAGCTGGTAGCGAGTGTCGCCGTGGCGGGACTGCTGTTCGGAGGCACAGCACCGGCACTCGCGGACGGCGGCAAGAGCCACAGGGGAGACAGCACGGTCAAGGTGATCGTCGTCGAGAAGCACCAGAAGAGCGGCAAGAAGAAGATCGTCCACGAGAAGAAGGTCGGCCTCAAGGAAGCCGCCCACTACGCGGACGAGAAATGCGATCACGGCAGCTATTGGTACTTCTACAAGAAGGCCAAGTGGGTCGAGGACGAGAACGAGGAGTGGAAGAAGGTCTGCTCCTACGACCACCACAACAACAAGCACAAGGACTACTACGTCTACTTCTCCGATGTGGACGAGAAGAAGCACGACGGCTGGGGCGACAAGCACTGAGTCCGATCCCGGCGCGCTGACGCGAGGGGTCCGGCCGGGGGACCGGCCGGGCCCCTCGCGTGCGTCCCGGCAGGCCAGGTCACGGCCCCGTGCTCGCCCGCCCCCGGCGTCCCCGATGGTAGCTTGGTGCTCAGTCCACGTACTTTTCTCATCATCAACGGAGGCGGGCATGAGTCATTCGGTAGGCCCCAGCACGGGCGGGACGTCGGGAACGAGGTCGGAGCACTCCGATCCCGGATCGGCGTCGATGCTCGACGTCGTCAAGGTCTTCGTTCGGCTGCTGCCCAAGCAGCTCAAGGACGAGGCGCAGCTCGCCAAGCTCGAGCTCACGGAGAAGGCGAAGACGCTGGGCAAGGGGGCGGCGTTCGTCGTCGTCGGCCTGGTCTTCCTGCTGCTCGCCACGATCGCCCTCGTCGGCGCGGCGATCGCCGGACTCGCGCAGGTCATGCCGGCCTGGCTGGCGGCCCTGCTGCTCGCCGTGCTGTTCCTGATCATCCTGGCCGTCGCGGCGCTCATCGGGGTGTCGACCATCAAGAAGGCCCTTCCGCTCGTGCCGCGCAAGGCGGTCTTCGGGACGAAGTACGACCTCGGCGTGGTCAAGGAGGGCTCCGCCTACACCGAGAGCCGCGTCCAGCGCGAGGAGCAGCTGGCCCGCGAGCGCAAGGAGCAGGAGAAGCGCGAGGCGGCCCAGGACCCGGCCCAGCAGAAGCCCCCGGCGCCCACCGAGGAGCAGCTGCGGCACCGGCTCAAGCTGCGCCGCGAGCACCTCAAGACGCTGCGCGACGACGTGCAGGTCCGTGCGGAGACCATCCAGTCCGCCACCCAGGGCTTCGTGGGCCGCACCAGCCGCACCGTGAAGACCACCCCGAAGGACGTCAAGGGCCTGCTCACCCAGGGCGGCTCGAAGTCCGGAGCGAAGTCCGGCACGACGTTCGGCGCGACGTTCGGGTCCAAGTTCGGTGCGACGTCCGGCTCGACGTCCGCCACGGGACAGTCCGGCATCGGCGAGCGGTGGCAGCCGCTCACCGTGCTGGCCGTGGCGGGGAGCGCGTTCGTCGTGTTCCTGCGCAAGCTGTTCCGGTGACGTCGCCGTCCATGGGCCGCCCGTGGACGAGCGCACCGGCCGAAGGCCCGGAAGCCACAGGCTTCCGGGCCTTTCCCGTGCGTTCACCGGATGTCAACGCACCCCCGACCGGTCCGGCGGGCCGGGTCGATAGACTCCCGGGCGTGACGACAGATCGGAGGGCGCCGTGAGCCAGTGGCTGGCCGTCGCCCTGGCGCTGCTCTCGGCCGTGTGCCTGGCGGTGGGGACGCAGCAGCAGGGGAGCGCCGTGGCCGACGTCGCGCACGGACGGCTGCGCCTGCGCAGCATCGCGGACCTGCTGCGCCGTCCCCGCTGGCTGCTCGGACTGAGCCTGCTGGGGACCGGCACCGCGCTCAACGTCACCGCGCTCGGACTGGCCACCGTCACGGTCGTCCAGCCGATCGGCGTCGTGGCCCTGGTCATCACCACGCTGCTGCACGCGAGGCACCGCCGGTTGCGGATCAACCGGCGCACCTGGACGGCGATCGGGCTGTGCACCGCGGGCGGCGCGGTCTTCGTCACGTGCGCCGTGGCGGCGACCGACCCCGCCCAGGGCATCTCGCAGTGGGCCGAGCACACCGTGGTGGTCATGCTCGTGGTGCTGACCTGTGTCCTGGGGGTCTCGGCGGCGATGTTCGGCCGCAGCCTGGGCGGGACCTTCTACGTGGTGGGGGCGGGCATCCTCTACGGCTTCGTGGCGGTGCTGGTGCGGCTGACGCTCATCCGCATCCAGGGCAGCGCCGGGACGCCCCTGGACGACGTCAACTGGCTGGCGGTGGGTGCGGCCTTCGTCGCGGCCGTGCTGGGCGGGTGGTTCGTGCAGACGGCGTTCGCGGCGGGGCCGCCGGACCTCGTGATCGCCGGTCTGACCGTGATCGACCCCATGGTGGGCGTGCTCCTGGGGCTGCTGGTCCTGGGTGAGGCGGCGCCCGGCTTCTCCGTCCCGGTCGGGGTGCTCATGGCCGGGGCCGGCGGCGTTGCTATAGTCGGGGTCGCCGTGCTCTCGCAGCACCACCCGGAGGTGCTCGAACGCCGCGCCGGGCTCGCACGGCAGGACCGAGCGCAGCCCGCCCCGGGATTTTCGGAACCGTACTCCGCAGCACCGCATCCAGCAGCACCCGACCGCCCAGCACACGACCGACCGGGAAGACACGCTTGAGCGCCGACACCACGACCCCCGACCGCCCTCTGACCGTCCTCCTGGGCGCCGAGACCTATCCGCCGGACGTCAACGGGGCCGCGCAGTTCGGGCACCGGCTCGCCCAGGGCCTGCACGACCAGGGCCACCGGGTGCACGTCCTGTGCGCCCGGCCCGGACCGGGGCCGTCGTACCGGGCCGAGGACGACGGCGTGGTCGAGCACCGTCTGCGCTCCCACCGGGCGTTCACCCACCCGTACTTCCGCCTGTGCTTCCCGTGGCAGGTCGCCGGGGAGATCCGCCGCGTGGTCGACGAGGTGAGCCCCGACGTCGTCCACGTCCAGAACCACTACATCCTCGGCCGGATGCTGGTGCGGGAGGCCCGTCGGCGGGGGATCCGCACGGTGGGCACCAACCACTTCGTCCCCGAGAACCTGGAGCCGTTCCTGCCGTTCCCGGCCTGGGTGGTGGACCGGTACCGCGCGGTGTCGTGGCGGGACATGGTGCGGGTGTTCAGCGCCTGCGACGTGGTGACCGCGCCCACCCCGCTCGCGGTGGAGACCATGCGCCGCAACGGCTTCCCCGACACCGTGCTCGCCGTGTCCAACGGGATCCGGATCGCCGACTACGAGGCCCACGACGGCGAGGGGCGGCGGGCCGGGCACCCGACCGTCCTGTTCACCGGGCGGCTGGCGGTCGAGAAGAACGTCGACGTGCTCATCGAGGCCCTCTCGCTGCTGCCCACCGAGCTCGACGCCCACCTGGAGCTCGTGGGCGACGGCGAGCAGCGGCCCGCGCTCGAGAAGCTGGCGAGGGCCCTCGGAGTGGCCCAGCGGGTCCGCTTCCTGGGCTACGTCCCGGACGAGGAGCTGCGCGCGGCCTACCTCCGGGCGGACGTGTTCTGCCAGCCGGGCACGGCGGAGCTGCAGTCGCTGGTGACGCTCGAGGCGATGGCGGCGTCACGGCCCGTCGTGCTGGCCGACGCGCGGGCCCTGCCGCACCTGGCTGAGGACGGCGTCAACGGCTGGCTCTTCACCCCCGGTGACGCGCAGGACCTGGCGCGCAAGCTGGCCCTCGTCCTGGGCGCCCCGCCGGAGGAGCGCGAACGGATGGGCCGCGAGAGCCGCCGCAAGGTCGCCCAGCACAGTTTCCCGCGGACCCTGGAGACGTTCCTGCGGCTGTACCGCGGCGAGCAGCCGGAACCCGCGCGCGCCCGTGCCGCGGGCGCCGGGCGGCTCCGGAGCAGGCTGGCCTCGCTCGTGCGGTAACGTGGTGCTGCGCCGCCGGCCCGTTCCGGCGCGGGGCCGTAGCTCAGCTGGTCAGAGCAGAGGACTCATAATCCTTCGGTCGTGGGTTCAAGCCCCACCGGCCCTACCCGTCACCCCTTTCACCGTGCCCATCCCGGTGGGAGGGGTGCTCCCGTCGGCCGGGCCCGTCCACCGGGTGCGCGGGCGCGGTGGATGTGGTGCACTGGTGGTCCGATCCGCGCACCACCCACCGTAAGGACCCAGAGATGAGCCACCGTACTTCGTGGAGCCTCCTGTCCGTCGCCGCCCTGGCGCTCGCCGCGCTGACCGGCTGCGACACCACCGCCGAGGACGTGGAGCAGGGCGCGGACCGGGTCCAGCAGGAGGTCGAGGAGGGCGCCGGCGAGGTCCAGGAGGGCGCCGAGCAGCTCCAGCAGGAGGTCGAGCAGGGGATCGACGACGCTCAGGACGACGCGGGCTGAGCCGCCGTGCGCAGCCGCTCGGGCACGGGCAGCAGCACCGACGGCTCGAGCGCGCCGACGAACCGGAGCGGGTTGACGTAGTCGCCGTCCCTGCGCACGCCCCAGTGCAGACAGGCCCCCGGGCCGCAGTGGTCGCGGCCGCGCAGCACGCCCAGGACCTGCCCGCGGCGCACGCGGTCGCCGGCGACCAGGGCCGACTCGACCGGCTCGAAGCTCGAGCGCAGGCCCCCGCCGTGGTCGAGCGTCAGCACCGGGCGATCCACCACGAACCCCACGAAGCTCACCGTCCCGGCCGCCGGGGCGCGCACGGTCGCGCCCGGGGCCGCGTCCAGGTCCACGCCCCGGTGCCCGCGCCCCCACCGCTCGGCGGGCGGGACCCAGTCGCCCACCACGGCCGGCCGCGGCGCCAGCGGCCACGCCCACCCCTGCGCCGCCGGGCCGGGGGAGGGGACGGCGGCACCGAGGACGAGCGCCAGCACCAGGGCCGCGGCCGGCCCCGTCCGGGGACGCCGCGGGCGGGAGACCCGGCGGGACCGGGAAGGTCGGACGAGCATGCTCCCACTGTCGCTCCCGGCCCCGGGCGGCGGGCCGCCCGGGGCCGTGCTGTGGACGCGTCCGGAGCCCGCCCACCGGCCCTCGGCGGTGTGCAGGGTGGATGAGGCCCTGTAGTACACTTGACCCCGCAGTCTGCTCTGACGCGCCCTTCGTGGCGTGCCCTCGTGACCATCCCGGACCCGGCCCCGACGCCGGAGCCGACGGCGCGGTGGTGAGCAGCTGACTTCGCGCGCAGCGCCGCCGGGACCTCCAGTCCCGGCCCGGCCGCCCCGGTCCGCGTTCCCCGTCCCGGCGGGGTGCGGCACGGCGGTCGGGAGACGGACCCGCAGGGTCCGCCCACCGCTGCGCCAGGGGCTCGTCCGCCGGACGCAGCCGAGAACCGTACCCGCGGGCCGGGCGCCGTCGCGCGCCCTCCCGCACGAGAACAAGGAGACGACATGTCTGTCGTTACCATGCGCCAGCTCCTCGACAGCGGCGTGCACTTCGGCCACCAGACCCGCCGCTGGAACCCGAAGATGAAGCGCTTCATCTTCACCGAGCGCAACGGCATCTACATCATCGACCTCCAGCAGTCGCTGTCCTTCATCGACCGCGCCTACGAGGCCGTGAAGACCACCGTGGCCCACGGCGGCACCATCCTCTTCGTCGGCACCAAGAAGCAGGCCCAGGAGGCCATCGCCGAGCAGGCCACCCGCGTGGGCATGCCCTACGTGAACCACCGCTGGCTCGGCGGCATGCTCACCAACTTCGCCACGGTCTCCAAGCGCATCGAGCGCATGAAGGAGCTCGAGGAGATCGACTTCGACGACGTCGCCGGCTCGCAGTACACCAAGAAGGAGCTCCTGCTCCTGCGCCGCGAGAAGGAGAAGCTGGAGCGCACCCTCGGCGGCATCCGCAACCTCACCAAGGCCCCGTCCCTGATCTGGATCGTGGACACCAAGAAGGAGCACCTCGCGGTGGACGAGGCACAGAAGCTGGGCATCCCCGTCGTCGCGATCCTCGACACCAACTGCGACCCCGACGAGGTCGCCTTCCCGATCCCGGGCAACGACGACGCCATCCGCTCCGTCAACCTGCTGACCCGCGTGATCGCCGACGCCGTGGCCGAGGGCCTCATGGAGCGCCACAACAAGAAGTCCGGCGGCGCCGACCAGGCCGCCGAGCCCATGGCCGAGTGGGAGCGCGAGCTGCTCGAGCAGCACGCCGCCGAGCAGACCGCCGCGGCGACCGAGTCTCCGGCCGGGACCGAGACCGCTGCCCCGGCCGAGGCCGCTGCCGCGACCGAGGCTCCGGCCGAGACCGAGACCGCCGCCCCGGCCGAGACCGCCGCGGCGACCGAGGCTCCGGCCGAGACCGAGACCGCCGCCGAGTAGTCTCCGTCCACCGCCCGTTTCCCCCGGCGGGGCACCGTCCCCGCCCGAGGCCGGCCGGGGCGGG
>NZ_JBISWK010000186.1:0-24084 GCF_044462205.1 Kocuria rhizosphaericola
CCCGCCCCGGCCGGCACCACCGTCTACGTGAGGAGTTTCCATGGCGAACTACACCGCCACTGAGATCAAGGCCCTGCGCGAGCGCACCGGCGCCGGCATGCTCGACGTCAAGAAGGCGCTCGACGAGGCCGACGGCGACCTCCAGAAGGCGCAGGAGATCATCCGCGTCAAGGGCCTGAAGGGCGTCACCAAGCGCGAGGGCCGGGCCACGGCCGAGGGCCTCGTCGCCGCGCGCGTCGAGGGCACCGTCGGATACATGGTCGAGGTCAACTCCGAGACCGACTTCGTGGCGAAGTCCGCCCCGTTCGTCGAGTTCGGCAACAAGGTGCTCGACGCCGCCGTGGCCGCCGACGCCACCACCCTCGAGGCCCTCATGGACGCCCAGGTCGACGGCAAGGCCGTCGCCGAGCTCGTCACCGAGACCGGTGCCCTGCTCGGCGAGAAGGTCGTCGTCCGCCGCATCGCCCGCGTCGAGGGCGACAACGTGGCCGTCTACCTCCACAAGACGTCCAAGGACCTCCCGGCGCAGGTCGGCGTGCTGCTCGCCGTCGCCGGCGCCGACGCCGGGCAGGTCGCCCACGACGTCGCCGTGCACATCGCCGCGATGTCCCCGACGTTCCTGTCCCAGGAGGACGTGCCCGCCGAGACCGTCGAGTCGGAGAAGCGCGTCGCCGAGGAGACCGCTCGCGCCGAGGGCAAGCCGGAGAAGATCCTCCCGAACATCATCAACGGCCGGCTCAAGGGCTACTTCAAGGACGTCGTCCTGCTCGAGCAGGACTTCGCCAAGGACTCCAAGAAGACCGTCGGCAAGGTGCTCGAGGAGGCCGGCGCGACCGCCACGGCCTTCGCCCGCTTCCGCGTCGGCGCCTGACCGGTCCCGTCCGGGCGCCCTGCGCCCGCCCCGCGAAGGAGGCGCCCCTGCACCGCAGGGGCGCCTCCTTCGTCGTTCCCGCTCCGACCTGCGGCGACGCCCGCAGGGCCCGGGGGGAGGGCATCGGGGGACAGGCGTGTTCTGTATGCTGAGGTAGGCCCGGCCCCGAGCCAGCTGCACCCTCGCGGGGTCGAGCCGTCCACGCTGCTCCGTCGTCGCCGGGAGGAACCATGCCCACCACTTCTGCGTCCGAGATCAAGGACGAGGCCCTGCGCCTGAGCAGGGACCCGCGGGTCGCCCCCACCCGGCGCCGGGTGCTGCTCAAGCTCTCGGGCGAGGTCTTCGGCGGCGGCTCCATCGGGGTGGACACGCGCGTGGTCCGCGACATCGCCGAGCAGATCGCGGCCACCGTGGGCCAGGTCGAGACCGCGATCGTGGTGGGCGGCGGCAACTTCTTCCGCGGCGCCGAGCTCTCCCAGGCCGGCATGGACCGCTCCCGGGCGGACTACATGGGGATGCTCGGCACCGTCATGAACTGCCTGGCGCTGCAGGACTTCCTGGAGCAGTGCGGGGTCGACACCCGCGTGCAGTCCGCGATCAAGATGGAGCAGGTGGCCGAGGTCTACATCCCGCGCCGGGCCATCCGCCACATGGAGAAGGACCGTGTCGTGATCTTCGGCGCCGGTGCCGGACTGCCCTACTTCTCGACCGACACCGTCGCGGCCCAGCGCGCCCTCGAGGTCCACGCGGACGAGGTCCTCATGGCGAAGAACGGGGTGGACGGCGTCTACACCGCGGATCCCCGCATCAACCCGGACGCCCAGCGGCTGACCACCCTCACCTACGGCGAGGCCCTGGCGCGCGACATCCGGGTCATGGACCAGACGGCCTTCAGCCTGTGCCGCGACAACGACGTGACGATGCGCGTGTTCGGCATGGAGGGCGAGGGCAACGTGACCCGCGCCATCCTCGGGGAGCAGATCGGCACCCTCGTCACCGCGTGAGCCGGGGCAGGACGACCCCCGGTTAGACTGGGGCCAGCACGGCCGGGCCGCGCGGCGACCGCGCGGCGACCGGCCGGACCGACCCCGCGCGGAGGAGTCCGTGCGCCACGACGAAGGAGCCCCTACGTGATCTCAGAGACCATGTCCGAAGCGAAGACCAAGATGGGCAAGGCCGTGGACGGCGCCAAGGAGGACTTCGCCGCGGTCCGCACGGGCCGGGCCAACCCGTCCCTCTTCTCGAGCGTGCTGGTCGATTACTACGGCACTCCCACCCCGCTCCAACAGCTCGCGTCCTTCCAGAACCCGGAGGCGCGCACGCTGCTCATCACGCCGTACGACCGCTCCGCCCTGAACGACATCGAGAAGGCGCTGCGCAACTCGGACATCGGGGCGAACCCCGCCAACGACGGCAACGTCATCCGCGTGGTCATGCCGGAGCTGACGCAGGAGCGGCGCAAGGAGTACGTCAAGGTCGTCGGCCACAAGGCCGAGGAGGCGCGGGTCTCCGTGCGCAACATCCGCCGGCACGCCAAGGACCTGATCGAGAAGGCCGTCAAGGACGGCGACATCGGCGAGGACGAGGGCAAGCGCGCGGAGAAGGACCTCGACGCCTCGACCAAGAAGCACATCGACCAGATCGACGAGATGCTCAAGAACAAGGAAGCGGAGCTGCTGCAGGTCTGATGCCGCACCAGCGACGACCGCACCAGGAGACGAAGGCTTCCTCCGGCACCGCCGGGGGGGCCTTCTCCCCACGGGCCCAGCAGGAGCCCGCCCCGGGCGGCGCCGTGACGAACCCCGCCACGCCGGGGCGCCGGCACACCGCCCCCTCGCGCGCCGGCCGGAACCTGCCGGCCGCCGTGGGCGTCGCCGTGGTGCTCATCGGGACCCTGCTCGTCGGGCTGTTCGTCCAGCCCCTCGTCCTGGCGCTCTTCGCCGGGACGGCGGCGGGGATCGGCGTCTGGGAGGTCGGGCGGTCGCTGCGCTACCGCGGCATCGCCATTCCGCGCGTGCCGGCGGTGACCGCGGGCGTGCTGATGCCCGTCGCCGCGTTCGCCGGTGGCGGCGAGGCGCTCATGATGGCCGTGATCGTGGGGCTGACGCTCGTGATCGTGTGGCGGGCCCTGGGGGACCGGGACGGCATGGTCCTGTCGATCATGGGATCCGTCTTCGCCCTGGTGTGGGTGGGCTTCCTGCTCAGCATCGCCCTGCTGCTCTACCACACCGAGGCGGGCCCCCTGAAGGTGCTCACCGTGATCCTGCTGGCCATCGGCTCGGACACGTGCGGCTACGCCGTGGGTGTGGTCTGGGGTCGCCATCCCATGGCGCCGCGGATCAGCCCCAAGAAGTCCTGGGAGGGCTTCGCCGGCTCGCTGGGCGGCTCGGTGGTCATCGGCATCCTGTGCGCCGTCCTGCTGCTCGACCACGCCTGGTGGGAGGGCGCCGTGCTGGCCGGTGTCCTCGTGCTCGCCGCCACCCTCGGCGACTTCTCCGAGTCCATGGTCAAGCGCGAGCTGGGGATCAAGGACATGGGCACCCTCCTGCCCGGCCACGGGGGAGTGATGGACAGGATCGACTCCATCCTCTTCGCCGTCCCCGCCGGGTACCTGCTCTTCGCGCTCTTCGCCGCGGGCGCCTGATCCGGGCGTCCAGGACCCGCAGCACATGCCCTCCGAGAGCCCGGCAGCCCGGAAGCCCACCGCCCGCATCCCCCGGTGCGCCCAGGGCGAGCGCGGCTACGACGTCGCCCAGGTGGACGAGTTCCTGGCCGCCGTGCACGCGGCCCTCGCGAGCGCCCCGCACGAGCCCGGGGACCCGGCCCGTGGCCTGAACAGCACGCAGGTGCGCGCCACGGTCTTCGCCGGCGCACGGGGCGGCTACCGGCCGGAGGCCGTCGACGCGCTCCTGGACGCGGCCGAGGACGCGCTCGCCGCCGCCGAGCGCGAGCGGTGCCTGCGCGCGAGGGGCCCCGAGGCCTGGCAGGAGCACCTCGACGACCTGACCCGGCTGCTGCGGAACCGTCTCGACCGGCCGCGCACCCAGCGCTTCCGGCGCCCCTCCCGGCCCCGGGCCCCGGGCTACTCCGCGGCCCACGTGGACGTCCTGTGCGAGCGCCTCGGATCCCGGCTGGAGGGCGCGGCCCCCCTCGAGCCGGCCGAGCTGCGGAGGGCCGTCTTCCCGCCCGCGCAGGGCGAACGCAGCTACGAGGAGCAACAGGTGGACGCCTTCCTGGACCGCGCCGTCCAGCTCCTCCTGGCCTCTCGCTGAACCGAGGCCCCGAAGCCTCTGTGTATACATGCTGGATCAGGCAACGTCCAGAAACGCCGTTCGATGTCACAGACGACGCCTGAAAGCGAAGTTTTCGGTGATTCACCTTGCTCCTGTGCATACAACGGCCTAGTGTGGGCCGCATCACATGAGGAGGTAGCCCATGTCCAACCAGCCACCCATCGACGCCGACGACCTCGTCGCCGACGTCGACTTCCCCGCGGCCCAGCGGTCGCCCGAGTTCCAGGAGCTGCGGAAGACCCACCGCGGCTTCGTCTTCCCGCTCGCCGTCGTCTTCCTGGTCTGGTACCTGCTGTACGTGGTGCTCGCCATGTACGTGCCGCAGCTGTTCGCCATCCAGGTCGTCGGCAACGTCAACCTGGGCGTCGTCCTGGGTCTGCTCCAGTTCGTCACGACCTTCGCGATCACGGGCGCCTACGTGTCCTTCGCCAACCGCAAGCTGGACCCGAAAGCCACGGCCATCCGCGAGCGCCTCGAGCCCGAACTCGGCACTCCCGGCGGCGCCCACGGACAGGAGAACTGATCGATGAGCACCCTGCACACCGCGCTCGCGCCCATGGCGACGACCACCACGGAGACGGTCGGGACGCCCTGGATCAACATCTCCATCTTCGGCGCGTTCGTCGTCGTCACGATGGTCATCGTCCTCCGGGCCTCCAAGTCGACGGCCACGGCGGCCGACTACTACGCCGGCGGCCGCGGCTTCAGCGGCACCCAGAACGGCCTGGCCATCGCGGGCGACTACCTCTCGGCGGCGTCCTTCCTGGGCATCGTCGGCGCGATCGCGATCCAGGGCTACGACGGGTTCCTGTACTCGATCGGCTTCCTGGTGGCCTGGCTCGTGGCGCTGCTGCTGATCGCCGAGCTCCTGCGCAACACCGGCAAGTTCACGATGGCGGACGTGCTGTCCTTCCGCCTGCGCCAGCGCCCCGTCCGCGTGGCGGCGTCCATCTCCACCCTCGCCGTGTCCGCGTTCTACCTGCTGGCGCAGATGGCCGGTGCGGGTGCCCTGGTGTCGCTGCTGCTGGGCATCGGCTCGCGGGCGGGGCAGTCGCTGGTGATCGTGGTCGTGGGCGTGCTCATGATCGTCTACGTCCTCGTGGGCGGCATGAAGGGCACCACCTACGTGCAGATCATCAAGGCGGTCCTGCTCGTCTCGGGCGTGGCGGTCATGACCGTCTGGATCCTGGCGCTGTACGGCTTCAACTTCTCCTCGCTGCTCGGTGACGCGGTCGCCGTCTCCGGCAACCCGGCCATCCTCGAGCCGGGACTGAAGTACGGCGTGAGCGAGACCAGCAAGCTCGACTTCATCTCCCTGGGCCTGGCCCTCGTCTTCGGCGCCGCGGGCCTGCCCCACGTGCTGATGCGCTTCTACACGGTGCCCACGGCCAAGGAGGCCCGCACCTCGGTGGTCTGGGCGATCGCGCTGATCGGCCTGTTCTACCTGTTCACCCTGATCCTGGGCTTCGGCGCGGCGGCCCTCATCGGCGCCGAGCGGATCCAGGCGGCACCGGGCGGCGTGAACTCCGCGGCCCCGCTGCTGGCGTTCGAGCTCGGTGGTTCGCTGCTGATGGGCATCATCGCGGCGGTGGCCTTCGCCACGATCCTCGCGGTCGTCGCCGGCCTGGCCATCACGGCCTCGGCGTCCTTCGCCCACGACATCTACACGAGCGTCATCAAGAAGGGCGACTCGGACCCCCGCAAGGAGCTGAAGGTCGCCAAGACCACCGTGGTGGTCATCGGCCTGGTGTCCATCGCGGGCGGCATCGGCGCACAGGGCCAGAACGTCGCCTTCCTCGTGGCGCTCGCCTTCGCGGTCGCGGCCTCGGCGAACCTGCCGACCATCCTGTACTCCCTGTACTGGCGTCGCTTCACCACCCGCGGCGCCGTCTGGTCCATGTACGGCGGCCTGATCATGTCCGTGGGGCTCATCGTCTTCTCCCCGGTCATGTCCGGTGCCGAGACGTCGATGATCCCGACGGCCGACTTCGCGTGGTTCCCGCTGCAGAACCCGGGCCTCGTCTCGATCCCGGCCTCCTTCCTCCTGGGCTTCATCGGCTCCATGACGGAGCGCCGCCTCGAGGACCCGGTCAAGCAGTCCGAGATGGAGGTGCGCTCGCTCACAGGCATCGGTGCCGAGAAGCCCGTCGCCCACTGAGTCGAACTCCGCTCCCACCTGGGACGACCCCCGGCCCGCCCGAAGCTCCGGCTTCCGGCGGGCCGGGCCGTTTCCCGGAGACCTCCCAATTTTTCGCTAAAGTAAAAAGACAGCGAGCTGACCGTCGGCTACTGTGGGTAACGAAGCCGGTTCAGGGTATTCCAGGGATACTGGCCGGTTGCGTACACTAAAAGTCCCTCCCGGGACGGATAAGGAGCAATCATGGGAATCATCGGTTGGATCGTCCTCGGCCTCATCGCCGGCGCCCTCGCGAAGCTCATCATGCCGGGCAACCAGGGTGGCGGAATCATCGTCACCATGATCCTCGGCATCGTCGGCGCCCTCCTCGGAGGCTTCATCGGCTCGGCGCTGTTCGGCGTCGACATCAGCACCTTCTTCTCGCTGACCACCTGGCTCCTCGCCATCGGCGGCGCGCTCATCGTGCTGCTCATCTGGGGCCTGATCACCGGCCGCAAGGGCCGCGCCACGCACTGACCCGACCTCACCGGTCCGCGAGGCCCCGTCCACCGTTCCCGGTGGACGGGGCCTCGTCGCGTCCGCGCCCGGGGCGGCGCACCGCCGCGGCACCGGTCCTGGGCGGCCTCCGAGGGATACTGGGGCCATGACGCCCCTCGCCTCCTCGCCCCGCACCCGTCAGACGCCCGAGCTGCAGGCCCTGGTCGCCGCCGGTCCCCGCAGGATCAGCGTCCTCGGCTCGACGGGCTCCATCGGCACCCAGGCGCTCGACGTCGTGCGGGCCGCGCGCGAACTCGAGGGGCAGCCCCCGTTCACCGTGGTCGCCCTCGCCGCCGGACGGAGCCGCCTCGAGCTGCTGGCCGACCAGGCCGTCGAGACCCGCGCCGCGCTCGTGGCCACGAGCGGCACCGGCGAGGACGCCGCCCGGCTGGCCCGCCTGATCGCGGAGCGGGCCACGTCCGCCCGGGCGGGGGACTACCGCCCCGAGATCGAGCACGGCCCCGACGCCGCGTCCACGGCCGCCGCCCATCCCGGCGCGGAACTCGTGCTCAACGGCATCACCGGCTCCATCGGGCTCGCCCCCACGCTGGCGGCGCTGCGGGCCGGGCACAAGCTCGCCCTGGCGAACAAGGAGTCGCTGATCGCCGGCGGCGCCCTCGTCAAGGCGGCCGCCGCGGCCACCGGGGACCCGGACGCGCTGATCCCCGTGGACTCCGAGCACTCCGCGCTCGCGCAGGCGTTGCGCGGCGGCTCCGCCGGGGAGGTGGACCGGCTCGTGCTGACGGCCTCCGGCGGCCCGTTCCGCGGCCGGTCCCGGGCGGAGCTCGAGACGGTCACGCCGGCGGACGCGCTGCGCCACCCGACGTGGGACATGGGCCTGATGGTGACGACCAACTCGGCGTCCATGGTGAACAAGGCCCTCGAGGTGCTCGAGGCCCACCTGCTCTTCGAGGTGCCCCTCGAGCGGATCGACGTGGTGGTCCACCCGCAGTCGGTGGTCCACTCCATGGTCCAGTTCGTGGACGGCTCCACCCTCGCCCAGGCCTCGCCCCCGGACATGCGCCTGCCCATCGCCCTCGGTCTGGCCTGGCCCCACCGGGTGCCCGGCGCGGCCCTGCCGTGCGACTGGACGCGCGCCACCGAGTGGACCTTCGAGCCCCTCGACCCCGTGGCGTTCCCCGCCGTCGAGCTCATCAAGGCGGCGGGGGAGCGGGGCGGGACGTTCCCCGCCGTGTTCAACGCGGCCAACGAGGAGGCGGTGCACGCCTTCCACGACGGCCGCATCCGGTTCCCGGCCATCGTGGACACGGTCGCGGCGGTGCTGGACGAGCACGACGACGACGGCCCGCTGGAGCTCGAGGCCGTCCTGGCGGCCGAGCGCCGGGCCCGCCGCCGGGCCCGCGAGGTCCTCGCCGGCTGACCGGGCGCCTCCGCCCGGGCGCCCGCACCGGGGCACCGGACCCCGGCGCCGCCGTGCTAGTCTGTCCGCCGGATGACGAGTCCCAGCACGAAGCCCTGGCTTGCTGGGCGGCAACCCTCTCCCGTAGTGGGGTGCCCCAGGTGAACCATCCGGCCACGGCCGACGACGGTCGGCGGCAAGTACGGCTCGACGCCCACCGCGCCCTTCCGCGCGCCGATCGGCCGTCGCCGCCGGATCCCGGCCCTGGTGGAACCTCCGACACCTACGGACCCACGGAAAGGCACCACATGCGATCGCAGCGCCTCCCCCTCCTCGCCCTGGCCACGACCCTCGGCCTCACCCTCACCGCCTGCGGCGGCTCCGCCGGGGAGTCCTCCGGCGAGGGCGTCCTCGCCGACGACAAGGTCACCATCGGTGTCGTGGGCACCGACCCGACCCACGACGCCCTCAAGAAGCTGGCCGAGGAGCAGGGCATCACCGTCGAGTACGTCGACTTCTCCGACTACAACCAGCCGAACCCCGCCACCGAGTCCGGCGACGTGGAGATGACCTGGTTCCAGCACATCCCGTTCCTCGCGGACTACAACAACTCGGCCGGGGGCTCGATCACCCCGATCGGCTCGACCTCGATCTACCCGCTGGGCCTGTACTCCAACCAGTACGACTCCGTCGAGCAGTTCCAGAAGGGCGACGAGATCGCGGTGCCCAACGACGCCGTGAACCTCTCCCGCGCCCTGCTCGTCCTCGAGTCCGCGGGCCTGGTCGAGCTGACCTCCGACACCCTCATCCCCACCGAGCTCGACGTCGACACCGAGGCCTCGACGGTGAAGGTCACCCCGGTCTCCGCGGAGCAGACGGTGCTCTCGCTGGACTCGGTGGCCGGCTCGGTCATCAACAACGACTTCCTCTCGCGGGCGGACATCGACCCGAAGTCGGCGCTCGCCCAGGACGACCCCGAGGCCGAGGGCTCGCGCGCCTATGTCAACCTCTTCACCACGACCGAGGAGCTCGCCGACGACGAGACCCTCCAGCAGGTGGCCGGCCTCTACCACGAGGAGCCCGTGCTCGAGGCCGAGATGACGGAGACGAAGGACACCGCCGTGCCGCTGCAGCTGGAGCAGCAGGAGCTGCAGGAGCTGACCGAGCGCTACCAGCAGGAGCTCAAGGACCAGGAGCAGTGAGCGCGGCGGTCCCCGCCGGGCCGCCCTCACCCGGGCGCCCGGACGAGGTGCTCGTCCGCTTCAGCAACGTCTCCAAGACCTTCCGCACCGGCTCGGGGCGGGCGGCGCGGGAGGTGCTCGCGGTCGACGACGTCAGCCTCGACGTCCGCCGCGGCGAGATCTTCGGCGTGATCGGCTACTCCGGGGCCGGCAAGTCCACCCTGGTGCGCCTGATCAACGGGCTCGAGCCCGTGTCCTCGGGCTCCCTGACCGTGGAGGGCTTCGAGGTGGCCGGCCGGCGCGAGACCGAGCTGGCGCCCGTGCGGCAGGAGATCGGCATGATCTTCCAGCAGTTCAACCTCTTCACCTCCCGCACCGTCGCCGGCAACGTCGAGTACCCGCTCAAGCGGGCCGGCTGGCCCAAGGAGAAGCGCAGGGCCCGGGTGGCCGAGCTGCTCGAGTTCGTGGGCCTGTCCGCGCGGGCCCGCAACTACCCGGAGCAGCTCTCCGGCGGGCAGAAGCAGCGCGTGGGCATCGCCCGCGCCCTGGCGACCAGTCCGAAGCTGCTCCTGGCCGACGAGTCGACGAGCGCCCTCGACCCGGAGACCACGCAGGAGGTGCTCCAGGTGCTGCAGCGGGTCAACCGGGAACTGGGGATCACCATCGTGATCATCACCCACGAGATGGACGTGGTCCGGGCGATCGCCGACCGGGTGGCCGTGATGCAGGACGGGAAGGTCGTGGAGCACGGCTCCACCGTGGACATCTTCGCCCGGCCCCGCACCGAGACCGCCCGCCGCTTCGTCTCCTCCGTCCTGCACTCGGTGCCCGACGCCCGCGAGGTGGAGCGGCTGCGCCGCGCCCACCGCGGCCGCCTGGTGATCGTGGACGTCGGCGACGGCGTGGACATCGGCGGGGTGCTCTCCGACGGCGCCGCCCGCGGAGTCCGCTTCACCATCGCCTACGGCGGGATCAGCGTGCTCCAGGAGCAGTCCTTCGGGTCCCTGACCTTCGAGCTGACGGGCGAGGACGCGGCTGTGCAGGCCGTGGTCGACGAGATGTCCCGCATCACGACCCTGAGAGAGGTGGCCGCGTGAACGACTGGTCCGTCCTGGGACCCGAGCTGCTGGCCGCGCTCGGGGAGACCCTCTACATGGTGGCCGTCACGCTGCTGCTCGCCGGTGCGCTCGGACTGCTCGTGGGCGTGGGCCTCTACGTCACCCGCCGCGGCAACATCCTGGAGAACCGCGCGGTCCACGAGGGGCTCAACCTCGTGGTGAACTTCGTCCGGCCGATCCCGTTCATCATCCTGCTGGCCGCGCTCGGACCGGTGACCCAGGAGGTCGTCGGGACCCGGCTCGGGCCCAACGCGGCGATCTTCGCGATGACCATCGGGGCGATGTTCGCGGTGGCGCGCATCGTGGAGCAGAACCTCATGAGCGTGGACCCCGGCGTCGTCGAGGCCGCCCGCTCCATGGGGGTCTCCCGCGCCAGGATCATCACCACGGTGATCCTGCCCGAGGCGCTGGGCCCCCTCGTGCTCGGCTACACCTTCCTGGTCATCGGCATCACGGACATGTCCGCGATGGCCGGGGCCATCGGCGCCGGCGGCCTGGGCGACTTCGCCCTGCGGCTGGGCTACCAGCGGTTCAACGACGAGGTCACGTGGGCGGCGGTCGCCGTCATCGTGGTCCTGGTCCAGCTCGTGCAGGTGGTGGGCAACAGACTGGCCCGGCGGATCCTGCGCCGCTGAGGCAGGCCGCCCGCGCGCCCCGCGACGGCCGGTGCGTCTCCTCCGGGAGGCGCACCGGCCGTCGTCGTGCACTGGTGCGCCTGCCACGCACCGTCCAGGATGGTGGTGCAGACTGGTCCTCGCCGTGCCGAGCGCACGGACCCGCCGTCCCCGGCGCCCGCCGGGGACCTTCGACGATCCCGGGAGGTCCGACGGATGGGCGTCGCGCTGTTCCTCGTGGGCGTGCTGCTGGCCGCGGTCGCCATCGCGGTCTCCATCGCCCTCCACGAGATCGGCCACCTGGTGCCGGCCAAGCTCTTCGGCGTGCGCGTCACGCAGTACATGGTCGGCTTCGGGCGCACCGTGTTCTCCCGCCGGCGGGGCGAGACGGAGTACGGGCTCAAGGCGGTCCCGCTGGGCGGCTACATCTCGATGGTGGGGATGTACCCGCCGGCGAGTGAGGGCGCGACGGCCCGGGCCTCGAGCACCGGCGTGTTCCAGCAGCTGGCGGCCGAGGCGCGCGGCGCCGCCGCCGACCAGCTCGCCCCCGGGGACGAGGACCGCGTGTTCTACCGCCTGCCCGTGTGGAAGCGGATCGTCATCATGCTCGGCGGCCCGGTGATGAACCTGCTGCTCGGTGCCCTGTGCCTCGCCGTCCTGCTCTCCGGCTTCGGGACGGCGACGCCCACCACCACGGTCGCGTGGGTCTCCGAGTGCGTGGTCACCGCCGAGCGCCAGACCGCCGGGCAGACCGAGTGCCGCCCGGAGGACCCGCAGGCCCCCGCGAACGCCGCGGGCCTGCGCCCCGGGGACGTCGTCACGGCCGTCGACGGCGCCCCGGTCGCCTCCTGGGACGAACTCACCGGCCGCATCCGCGACCGGGCCGGGGAGCGGATCCCGGTGGTGGTCGAGCGGGACGGGCGGACCGTGTCCACCGAGCTCACCCCGATCCTGTCCTCGCGTCCCGTGCTCGACGGCTCCGGGGCCGCGGTGACCGGGGAGGACGGCGCCCCCCGCTACGAGGAGGTCGGCTTCATCGGGATCAGCCCCACCACCGAGCCCGTCCGGCAGCCGCTGACCGCGGTGCCCGGGGCGGTTCTCGACGGGCTGCAGCAGATCGCCGGAGTCGTCCTGCACCTGCCGCAGCGGATCTACGAGGTCGCGGAGGCTGCGTTCTCCGACGCGCCGCGGGACCCCGACGGGCCGATCTCCGTGGTGGGGGTCGGCCGGATCTCGGGGGAGATCGCCGCGCACGAGGAGATCGCGCTGCGGGACAAGGCCGCCTCCCTCGTGGGGCTGGTCGGCTCCGTCAACCTGGCGCTGTTCGTGTTCAACCTGCTCCCGCTGCTGCCGCTCGACGGCGGGCACGTCGCCGGGGCCCTGTGGGAGGCGCTGCGGCGGGGGAGCGCGCGGCTGCTCGGCCGGCGCGACCCCGGCCCGTTCGACCCCGCCCGGCTGCTGCCGGTGACCTACGCGGTGGCCGTGCTGATGATCGGGATGTCCGTCCTGCTGGTCTACGCGGACATCGTCAAGCCGGTCCGGCTCTTCTGAGCACTTCCCGGGGGCCCCGGGGGCGGCGCCGCGGGGCGTTCGGCGAGGGAGGAATTCCGCCCCGCGCGCCGGGGTCGGCTCCGGTGCATGGGGCACAATGGGAACCGGCGACGGCCCCGGTGACGGGGTCCCGGCGCCACCGCTCCAGATCCTGCCCTCGATTCCTCGGAGGAACTCCTTGACCCCGGTCAGCCTCGGCATGCCCGCCGCGCCCCAGCCCGTCCTCTCCCCGCGCCGGAAGACCCGGCAGATCCGGGTCGGGTCCGTGGGCGTCGGCTCCGACTCGCCGGTGAGCGTGCAGTCCATGACGACCACCCCCACCACGGACATCAACGCCACCCTGCAGCAGATCGCCGAGCTCAACGCCACCGGCTGCGACATCGTCCGGGTGGCGTGCCCGTCCCAGGACGACGCCGACGCCCTGCCGATCATCGCCATGAAGTCCCCGATCCCGGTGATCGCCGACATCCACTTCCAGCCGAAGTACGTCTACGCCGCCATCGAGGCCGGGTGCGCGGCCGTGCGCGTGAACCCGGGCAACATCCGCAAGTTCGACGACCAGGTCGGGCAGATCGCCCGCGAGGCGAAGGCCGCCGGGGTGTCCATCCGGATCGGCGTGAACGCGGGCTCGCTCGACCAGCGGATCATGGACAAGTACGGCAAGGCCACCCCCGAGGCCCTCGTGGAGTCCGCGGTGTGGGAGGCGTCCCTGTTCGAGGAGCACGACTTCCACGACTTCAAGATCTCCGTGAAGCACAACGACCCGGTCACCATGGTCCGGGCCTACCAGCTGCTCGCCGAGCGCGGGGACTGGCCCCTGCACCTCGGCGTGACCGAGGCCGGCCCCGCCTTCCAGGGCACCATCAAGTCCGCCACCGCCTTCGGCGCCCTGCTCTCCCAGGGCATCGGCGACACCATCAGGGTCTCGCTCTCGGCGCCGCCCGTCGAGGAGGTCAAGGTCGGCAACCAGATCCTGCAGTCCCTCGGCCTGCGCCCGCGCAAGCTCGAGATCGTCTCCTGCCCCTCGTGCGGCCGCGCGCAGGTGGACGTCTACACCCTCGCGGACGAGGTGACGGCGGGCCTCGAGGGACTCACGGTCCCGCTGCGGGTGGCCGTGATGGGCTGCGTCGTCAACGGGCCGGGCGAGGCGCGCGAGGCCGACCTCGGCGTGGCCTCCGGCAACGGCAAGGGCCAGATCTTCGTCAAGGGCGAGGTCGTGAAGACCGTCCCCGAGGACCGGATCGTCGAGACCCTCATCGAGGAGGCCAACCGCATCGCCGCCGAGATGGAGACGGACGAGAACGGGGAGACCACGGCGGGCAGTCCCGTCGTGAGCGTCAGCTGACGGGCCGGTGACGGGCGGTTGAGGACGCAGCGGAGGACGGCGCCGCGGCTGGTGCCGGCAGGGGAGGTCGATCCGGCGCAGCTGGACCGGCTGCTCGGGGCGGATCCGGTCGCCCACGCCTTCGTGGCCGCCCACGTCGAGTCGTACCGCCGGAGCATGGGCTCGCGGATCCCGCCCGTGGTCGGCACGGCCGGCCCGGACGGGCAGCTGACCGGTGCCTGCTGGGTGGGCACGAACGTGGTGCCCGTGGCCCTGGACGCCCAGGGCCTGGACCTCGTCGGCGGTCACCTGCGACGGGGCGGGTCCCGGCACGCCTCGCTGTTCGGCCCCGCCGAGCTCGTGCTCGGGCTGTGGTCCCGGGTGGAGCGGTCCTGGCCCCGGCCCTTCGACCTGCGCCCCGTCCAGCCCCTGCTGGCCATCGACCGCGACCCGGCGACCCCGCCGCACCCCGGTGTCCGCGTCGCCCGGCCCGAGGACCTCCCCGCCGTGCTCCCGGCGAGCGCCGCCATGTTCGAGGAGGAGGTGGGCTACTCCCCGTACACGGGCGGTGACCGCGGGTACCGGGACCGGGTGTCCGCGCTCGTCGAGGCGGGGCGCTGCCTCGTGCTCACCGACGACCGCGGCCGCGTGGTGTTCAAGGCCGATCTCGGCTCGGTGGTGCGCGGGGTGGCGCAGGTGCAGGGCGTGTGGGTCGACCCGTCGCACCGCGGCCGGGGACTGGCGGCCCCCTGCATGGCCGCCGCAGTGCGCCTGGCCCGGCTGAACACGCCGGTGGTCAGCCTCTACGTCAACGACTACAACGTCCGGGCCCTGGCCACGTACCGGCGGGTGGGCTTCGAGCGGGTCGGGACCTTCGCCACCGTGCTGCTCTGAGGCCGCACGGGACGCCCGTCCCGGCGCGGCGGGCCGGGCGGGGGGTGTAGATTTGACCGGAATCAGCGGCGCCGTCGGCACCGCCCACCCTTTTGACGCCCGGGCCCGGCCGCACCTCGCCGCGCTCCCCGGGAGAAACGGAGCCCACGTGGCGCTGCGCCTCTCCTCCCTGTTCCTGCGGACTCTTCGCGAAGACCCGGTCGACGCCGAGGTGGACAGCCACAAGCTGCTCGTCCGTGCCGGCTACATCCGCCGCGCCGCCCCGGGCATCTACACCTGGCTGCCGATGGGCCTGCGGGTGCTCGGGAAGGTCGAGCGGGTGGTGCGCGAGGAGATGGACGCGATCGGGGCCCAGGAGGTGCACTTCCCGGCGCTGCTGCCGCGCGAGCCCTACGAGGTCACCGACCGCTGGACCGACTACGGCGAGAACCTCTTCCGCCTGAAGGACCGCAAGGACGCGGACTACCTCCTCGCGCCCACGCACGAGGAGATGTTCACGCTGCTCGTGAAGGACCTGTACTCGTCCTACAAGGACCTGCCGGTCACCCTGTACCAGATCCAGACGAAGTACCGGGACGAGGCCCGCCCCCGGGCCGGGCTCCTGCGCGGGCGCGAGTTCGTCATGAAGGACTCCTACTCCTTCGACGTCGACGACGCCGGGCTCGAGGAGTCCTACAACCGGCACAGGGAGGCCTACGTCCGGATCTTCGAGCGTCTCGGCCTGCCCGTGGTCGCCGTCTCGGCCCAGTCCGGGGCCATGGGCGGCTCCCGCTCCGAGGAGTTCCTGCACCCCACGGTCATCGGGGAGGACACGTTCGTGCGCTCGCCCGCGGGCTACGCCGCCAACGTCGAGGCGGTGACCACCGTGGTGCCCGAGGAGCGCGAGCTCGCCGGTGCCCCGGAGGCGCGGGTGCTCGAGACGCCGAACAGTCCCACGATCGGCACGCTCGTGGACCGTTCGAACGAGCTGCACCCGCGTGCCGAGGGGCCCTGGACCGCCGCCGACACCCTCAAGAACGTGGTCCTCGCGGTCGTCCTGCCCGACGGCGCGCGACGGCTCGTGGCGGTGGGCCTGCCCGGCGACCGCGCCGTGGACCTCAAGCGCATCGAGGCCGGCATCGGCGCCGCCCTGGACGTCTCCGGCGAGGTGCTGGTGGAGCAGGCCGGCGACGACGACCTGCGCGCCTGCCCCCTGCTGGTGAAGGGCTACATCGGTCCGGGCCTGTCCCTCGACCAGGCCGTGCTCGGCGAGGAGTCCTCGACCGGGATCCCCTTCTTCGTGGACCCGCGCGTGGTCCGCGGCACCCGCTGGGTCACCGGGGCCAACGTGGCCGGCCAGCACGTCTACGACCTCACGGCCGGGCGCGACTTCGCCTGGGACGGCGTCCTCGAGTGCGCCGAGGTCCGGGCGGGCGACCCCGCCCCGGACGGCTCGGGTCCCCTCGAGGCGGCCCGCGGCATCGAGATGGGCCACATCTTCCAGCTGGGCCGCAAGTACGCGGAGGCGCTGGGGCTGAAGGTCCTGGACCGCAACGGCAAGCTCGTCACCGTGACCATGGGCTCCTACGGGATCGGCGTCACCCGGGCGGTGGCCGCCCTGGCCGAGGCCTACCACGACGACAAGGGCCTGATCTGGCCGCGCCAGGTCGCCCCGGCGGACGTGCACGTGGTCGCCACCGGCAAGGGCCCGGAGGTGCTGGAGGAGGCCGAGAAGGTCGTGGCCGAGCTCGAGGCGGAGGGGCTCGACGTGCTCTTCGACGACCGGCCCAAGGTCTCCCCGGGCGTGAAGTTCGGCGACGCCGAGCTGCTCGGCGTGCCCACCGTGCTGGTGGTCGGCCGCGGGCTCAAGGACGGCCTCCTCGAGCTCAAGGACCGCGCGAGCGGGAGCGCCGAGGACGTGGCCCGCGAGGGCGTCGCCGCGGTGGTCGCCGCAGCCGTGCGCGGCTGAGCCCGTGCAGGGGCTCGAGGCCTGGCTCGGGCCCTCCGGCCTGGAGCAGACGGAGCCCGGCGTCGTCGCCCTGCTGGTGGTCGCCGGGCTCGCCGCGGGCTTCGTCGACGCCGTGGTCGGCGGCGGCGGTCTGCTGCAGCTGCCCGTGGTGCTGATGGTCCCGGGGATCAGCCCCGTCCAGGCCCTGGCCACCAACAAGATGGGCTCCGTGTTCGGCACCGCCACGAGCGCCGTGACGTTCTACCGCCGCACGTCCCCCGACCTGCGCACGGCCCTGCCCATGGCCGGCGTCGCGCTGGTCGGCAGCTTCGGCGGGGCGGCGCTCGCCGCGTCCCTGCCCGAGGAGGTCTTCCGGCCGATCATCCTCGCCGCGCTCGTGGCCGTGCTCCTGTTCACCGTGGCGCGGCCGACCGTCGGGCAGCTCACCGAGCTGCGCCACAGCGGGGCGCGGCACTACGGTACCGCGATGGTCATCGGCACCGTCATCGGCTTCTACGACGGCGTGATGGGGCCGGGCACCGGCTCGTTCCTCGTCATCGCCATGATCACGCTGCTGGGCTACAGCTTCCTGGCCGCGAGCGCCAAGGCGAAGATCGTCAACCTCGCCACCAACGTGGGCGCGCTCGTCTTCTTCTTCGGCCACGGGTCCGTGCTGTGGGGCCTGGGACTCGTCCTGGGGCTGTCCAACATGCTGGGCGGCTACCTCGGGGCGCGCACCGCCGTGGCCCGCGGCAGCCGCTTCATCCGGGTCGTGTTCCTCACCGTGGTCTCGCTGCTCATCCTCAAGCTGGGCGTCGACGTCCTGCGGGGGTCCTGAGCCGCCCGCCGGTCCCGGCCGGGAGACTCACGGCGACGGCTCGTCGCGGACCACCCCGGGCAGGGCGTCGACGTCCCCGGTGAGCCCGGCGCGCAGCCCGGTCGCGCGCTCGAGCGCCACGAGCGCCCAGCACCGCGTGCCGGCGTCCCCCCGTGCGAGGACGTGCGCGGCGGCCTCCTGCACGTCCCGGGCCGCCGTGGCCGCGACCCGGCCGGGGTGCTCCCGCACGTCGCCGGGCAGGACGTAGGCGCCCGCCGGCAGCCCGGGCTCGGCCGCGAGCACCTGCCGGGCGGACGGGGCCTCCAGGAGGTCCTCGACGTCCTGCCGGCCCCGGGCCAGCAGCTCGGCGGAACCGGGCGGGAGCGCCCCGGCGCGGGCGGCCAGGGCCTCGAAGGCGTAGTCGGCACGGTCCAGCGCCGACCACAGGACGGCGCCGGGGGCGGTCGTCCCGCCGGGTGCGGGCTCCCCGGCGGCGTCGCACAGATCGGTGCCGTCCGGCGCCGGGGGCTCGGGCCCGTCCAGCTGCCGGGCCGCCGTCTCGCGGGAGACCGCCGCGGCGGCCAGCACCCGCGCCAGGGCCGGGTCCTCGGCGGTGAGGGCGTCCTCGGCCAGGGCCGTCGCCGTCGTGCGCAGCGCACCGGACGCCGTGGTGCCCGGGTCCCGGGCGTCCGCGGGGGACGGGTGCCGGGCACGGGCGGCGGCGCTCGTGCGGTCGTCGGGCGCGGGTCCGAGGGCCTCGAGCTGCCGGGTCAGGTCGGCGCGCACGTCCGCCCGCCGCTCGGCGGGCGCGGGGCCGGGGACCGGGGTCCCGAGCATCGCCTCGGTGCGCAGCCACGCGTCGGCGCGCACGACCTCGTCCGGGGGCACCGGGCGGGCGGAGTCCAGCCACCACGCCCCGGTGGCGCCGGTCACGAGCAGGACGCCCAGCAGCAGCGGGAGCGCCCGGGGGGAGGGCGTGCGGGAGTCGGTCACCGGGAGGCTCCTGGGGGACGGGCTGGGGAGAGCGGGGGGGCCGGGTTCATCATAGGATCTCCAGGACCGATCCCGTCGTCCCGACAGCACGAGGAGACCCCGTGAGCGAGCGCAGCACCCCCGGACCCGACGACCCCCGGCGGCTGGCCGAGCTGATCGGCCCGGCGGTGGAGGAGTCGGGGCTGGTCCTGGAGGACGTCGCCCTGAAGCCGACCGGCACCGGTCTCGTGCTCCAGGTGCTCGTGGACCTCCCGGAGGACAGCACCGACAGCGTGGACATCGACCGGATCGCCGCGGTCTCCCGAGCCGTGTCCGACCTGCTCGACCGCACGGATCCCGTGCCGGGCTCCGCCTACGAGCTGGAGGTCTCCTCCCCGGGGGCCACCCGGGAGCTCGCCGCGCCGCGGCACTGGCGGCGCTCGATCGGCCGGCTGGTGCGCGTCACCCCGGTGGAGGGCGAGAAGTTCACGGCCCGCCTGCTCGAGGTCGAGCAGGACGGCGTGGTCCTGCAGCGCAGCCACCAGGTGAAGAAGGGCATGCCGCCCCGGCTGCTCGACCCGGAGCGCTGGGCCTTCGACGCCGTGCGCCGCGCCAAGGTGGAGGTCGAGTTCACCGACTGACGGGCCGCCCGGACCCGGCACGAGTGTAAGATGTGCCGTTGACGCCGCGGCGCCCACCGGCGCCGCGGTCCGCAGTGCGACGACAACCGAGTGCGACGACGAGTGCGCGAGCACGACCCGTGGCGGCGCCCCGTCATCCCCGACGGCGCGCTCTTCCGTCCCCGGGGGTCGACAGGCGAGGAAGGCCGGACATGGACATCGATATGAGCACCCTCCGACTGCTGGAGCGTGAGCGCGACATCCCCGTGGACCTGCTCATTCCCACCATCGAGCAGGCCCTCCTGCTGGCGTACCACAAGACCGCCGGTGCGCTGCCGGGGGCGCGCGCCGAGATCGAGCGCCGGACCGGCCACGTCACCATCTGGGCCCCGGAGCTGGACGCGGACGGCGAGGCGGTCGGGGAGTTCGACGACACCCCGGCCGGCTTCGGGCGGATCGCCGCCTCCACGGCGCGCCAGGTCATCCTGCAGCGGCTGCGCGATGTCGAGGACGACGCCGTGCTGGGCCACTTCAAGGGCCGGGAGGGCGAGATCGTCTCCGGGCAGATCCAGCAGGGGCACAACCCCCACATGGTGCAGGTGGACCTCGGCACCGTGGAGGGCGTGCTGCCCCCGCACGAGCAGGCCCCCGGCGAGAAGTACCCCCACGGCGCCCGCATCCGCGCCTTCGTGGTCGAGGTCAAGCGCGGCATGAAGGGCCCGTCCATCACGCTGTCCCGCTCCCACCCGGACCTGGTGCGCCGCCTGTTCGAGATGGAGGTGCCGGAGATCGCCGACGGCACCGTGGAGATCATGGCGATCGCCCGCGAGGCCGGGCACCGCACGAAGATCGCCGTGCGCGCCACCCAGTCCGGGATCAACGCCAAGGGCGCCTGCATCGGGGAGATGGGCTCCCGCGTGCGCGCCGTGATGAACGAGCTGCACGACGAGAAGATCGACATCGTCGACTGGTCGGACGACCCCGCCCGCTGCATCGCCAACGCCCTGTCCCCGGCCAAGGTGTCCCGGGTGACCGTGCTCGACGAGCGGGCCCGCTCCTCCCGCGCCGTCGTCCCCGACACCCAGCTGTCCCTGGCCATCGGCAAGGAGGGCCAGAACGCCCGCCTGGCCGCGAAACTGACCGGTTGGAAGATCGACATCGTCCCCGAGTCGAAGGCCGCCGAGCGCGGCTGAGCCCCGGTTCGGCGGGACCGGCGCCCCGGCCCCCGGGCCGGGCCCGGGATCCCGCCCGCCCCCGGTTTCGGCCCAGGGCGGTCCCCGGGATAGACTGGACAGCGGTCAGATCGTTGGTGGTCCCTGTCCGGCGCCGGCTCCCGGCCCGCACGGGACGTCCCCGACGTCCCGGCGCGAGACGAGGAGTACTGAGCGAGTGAGTGCAGACTCCCGTCGCACGTGCATCGGATGCCGGACCACCGAACACCCTGACCAGCTCGTACGTGTGGTGACCGAACCGGGCGACAGCGGCCTCCGGGCCGTGGTCGACCGGACCGGGCGCCTCGGCGGTCGCGGAGCCTGGCTCCACCCCTCCCACGAGTGCCTGGACTCGGCCCTGCGCCGGCGCGCCTTCCGGCGCGCGTTCCGGGCAGTCGTGGACACGGAGGCGATCGCCCCCGAGTTGGACGCCCTGCTGTCCCCGACGGACAGCCCGGCGACCGGGCGCACGAGTGCCGACCACAGCCGTCCCCGGACGGCAGCCCGCGCGGTCCGACCGGACCGGTGACCACGTCCGTACGCGGGTGAAGAACTGGAAAGCGAGTCAGAGAACCGATGGAAAACCGATGAGTGCCCAGCGATGAGTGCTTCGTTGTGCTCTGCCAACGGCCTCCCGCGACCCCGCGCCGTCCTCGACGGCCGACGCTCCGGGAGCCTCAACGGAAAATAAGTGGTTCGTACCTGTTTCGGTGCGGACCGAGACAGGAGAGAAGTGGCCAAGCCCCGCGTTCACGAGCTCGCGAAAGAGCTCGGAATAACGTCCAAGGAAGCGATTTCCACGCTTCAGACCCTGGGTGAGTTCGTCCGAGGCGCGTCCTCGACCGTCGAACCGCCCGTCGCCAAGAAGCTGCGCTCGGCTCTCGCCGGCAAGGCTGAGAAGTCCGCCCCGGCCGCCGCGGCACCGGCCGGCAAGCCCGCGTCGAAGCCCAGCACGTCGTCCAGGCCCGGCAGCACCGCGCCCGCCCCGGGCCCGGCCGCCGCCAAGCCCGCCGAGAAGGCAGCGGAGAAGGCGCCCGAGAAGGCCGCCGAGCAGAAACCTGCCGAGGAGGCGCCCGAGCAGAAGCCCGCCGAGCAGTCCTCGGCCCCGGAGGGGTCCGCGCCGCAGCGCCCCGCGTCCCCGGGCGCCAAGGCACCCGCCCCGGCCCCGCGCCCGGGCAACAACCCGTTCGCCAGCCAGCAGGGCATGGGCCGCAGCGGGGCGCCCCGCCCGGGCTCGGCCGCGCCGCGCCCGGGAGGCACCGCGCCCCGTCCGGGCTCGGCCGCACCCCGTCCGGGTGCTCCGCGCCCGGCCGGCCCGCGCCCGGGCAACAACCCGTTCGCCGCCCAGCAGGGCATGCGCTCGGGCCGTCCCGAGCGCCAGGGCGGTCCCCGTCCCCAGGGTCAGGGCCAGGGCCAGGGCGGTCCCCGTCCGCAGGGCCAGGGCCAGGGTCAGGGCGGCCCCCGTCCGCAGGGCCAGGGCGGTCCCCGTCCCCAGGGCGGCCCCCGCCCGGGCGGGGCGCGCCCCAGCCCGAACATGATGCCCGGCCACACCACCGGCGTGGCCCCGATCGGCTCCCGGCCGGCCGGCGGCGGCGCAGGCCCCCGCCGCGGCGGTCCCGGTGGCGGCGGGGGCGGGTTCTCCCGTCCCGGCGGCGGCCCCGGCCGCGGTGGCCGCGGCGGCACCCAGGGCGCCTTCGGGCGCGGCGGTGCCCGCGGCAAGCAGCGCAAGTCCAAGCGGGCGAAGCGCCAGGAGCTCGAGCAGATGAAGGCCCCGTCCGTCGGCGGCGTCGCCGTGCCCCACGGCGACGGCACCACGGTGGTGCGGCTGCGCCGCGGCGCGTCCCTGACGGACTTCGCCGAGAAGATCAACGCGAACCCGGCCTCCCTCGTCACGGTGCTCATCCACCTCGGCGAGATGGCCACGCAGACGCAGTCCCTCGACGAGGAGACCTTCCAGCTGCTGGGCGCCGAGCTCGGGTACAGGATCCAGGTGGTCTCGCCGGAGGACGAGGAGCGCGAGCTCTTCGAGTCCTTCGACATCGACCTGGACGCCGAGGCCGCGGCCGAGGGCGAGGACGTCCTGGAGGCCCGCCCGCCGGTCGTCACCGTCATGGGCCACGTCGACCACGGCAAGACCCGCCTGCTCGACGCCATCCGCAACACGAAGGTGACCGAGGGGGAGGCCGGTGGCATCACCCAGCACATCGGCGCCTACCAGATCGACACCGAGCTGGACGGCCAGGAGCGGCAGATCACGTTCATCGACACCCCGGGCCACGAGGCGTTCACCGCCATGCGTGCCCGCGGTGCCCAGGTGACGGACATCGCCGTGCTCGTGGTCGCCGCGGACGACGGCGTCATGCCGCAGACGATCGAGGCGCTCAACCACGCCCAGGCCGCCGGCGTGCCGATCGTGGTGGCGGTCAACAAGGTCGACAAGCCCGAGGCGAACCCGGAGAAGATCCGCGGCCAGCTCACCGAGTACGGCCTGGTCCCCGAGGAGTACGGCGGCGACACCATGTTCGTCGACGTCTCCGCGCGCCAGAACCTCAACATCGACGAGCTGCTGGACGCGATCGTGCTGACCGCGGACGGCGCGCTCGAGCTGACGGCGAACCCGAACAAGGACGCCCGCGGCGTGGCGATCGAGGCGAACCTGGACAAGGGCCGCGGCGCGGTCTCGACCGTGCTCGTGCAGTCCGGCACGCTGCGCGTCGGCGACGCGATCGTCGCCGGTGCCGCCTACGGGCGCGTGCGCGCCATGTTCGACGAGAACGGCCAGGCCGTCGAGGAGGCCGGTCCCTCGCGCCCCGTGCAGGTGCTGGGTCTGGACTCCGTGCCCCGGGCCGGTGACACGTTCCTCTCCACCCCGGAGGAGCGCACCGCGCGCCAGATCGCCGAGAAGCGCCAGGCGGCGGACCGCAACGCCCTGCTCGCCAAGCGCCGCAAGCGGATCACGCTCGAGTCCTTCGACGAGGCCGTGGCCGCCGGCAAGATCGACACGCTCAACCTCATCATCAAGGGCGACGTGTCCGGTGCCGTGGAGGCGCTCGAGGACTCGCTGCTCAAGATCGACGTGGGCGAGGAGGTCCAGCTGCGCGTCATCCACCGCGGCGTCGGCGCCATCACCCAGAACGACGTCAACCTGGCGACCGTGGACAACGCGATCATCATCGGCTTCAACGTCCGTCCCGCCGAGCGCGTGACGGAACTGGCCGACCGCGAGGGCGTCGAGATGAAGTTCTACTCGGTGATCTACAACGCCATCGACGACGTCGAGAGCGCGCTCAAGGGCATGCTCAAGCCGGAGTACGAGGAGGTGGAGCTCGGCACCGCCGAGATCCGCGAGGTGTACCGGTCCTCCAAGTGGGGCAACATCGCCGGTGCCTACATCACCAAGGGCACCATCCGCCGCAACTCCAAGGCCCGGCTCGTCCGGGACGGCAACGTGGTGGCGGACAACCTCACGATCGACTCGCTGCGCCGGTTCAAGGACGACGCGACCGAGGTCCGCGAGGGCTACGAGTGCGGTATCGGACTCGGCTCCTTCAACGACATCCACGAGGGCGACCTCATCGAGACGTGGGAGATGCGCGAGAAGCCGCGCGCCTGACCCGTCCCGAGTCCCGTGCCGCGAGCACGGGGCACCCGCGGCGG
>NZ_JBISWK010000187.1:0-24672 GCF_044462205.1 Kocuria rhizosphaericola
CCGCCACCCTTCCAGCAGCATCCCCAGCACAGCTTCGAGCACCGCACCGTCCCGACCCGAGGAGCACCCACCATGGCCGACGCAGCACGCGCCGCCCGACTCGCCGACCGGATCAAGGTCGTCGTGGCCCAGGCGCTCGAGCGCCGCGTCAAGGACCCCCGTCTGGGCTTCGTGACCATCACGGACGCCCGCGTCACCAACGACCTCCAGCACGCCACCCTGTACTACACGGTGTTCGGCACCGCGGAGGAGCAGGAGAGCACCCGCGCCGCCCTCGAGTCCGCCAAGGGCGTCCTGCGCAGCGAGGTCGGCCGCAACATCACGGCCCGCCTGACGCCCACGCTGACCTTCGTCCCGGACGAGATCCCCGTCAACGCCTCCCACCTCGAGGAGGTGCTGCGCGCGGCCAAGGAGAAGGACGCCGAGGTCGCCGCCCAGGCCGCCGGCGCCAGCTGGGCCGCGGGGGAGGACCCCTACCGGAAGCCGGCCGAGGAGGACGACGAGTCCTCCCGGGACCGCTGAGCAGGCGGAGGCACCGGGGACGTGACCCGCACCCAGCCTGACGTCCCGAGCCCGGACCCGTCCCTGCCGACGCCGTCCGGGCTCGTGGTCGTGGACAAGCCCGCCGGCTGGACCAGCCACGACGTCGTCGCGCGCACCCGGCGCCTCGCGGGCACCCGCAAGGTCGGCCACGCCGGGACCCTCGACCCCATGGCCACGGGCGTGCTGGTCCTCGGCGTGGACCGGGCCACCCGCCTCCTCACCTGGGTCGTCGGGCGGGACAAGACCTACGCGGCGACGATCCGGCTCGGCCTGGCCACCGTCACCGACGACGCCGAGGGCGAGGTCCTCGACGTCGCCGCTCCCGGGGCCGTGGCCGCGGTCGACGAGGACGCGGTGACCGCCGGCGTCGCCCGGCTCACCGGGGACATCCAGCAGGTCCCCTCGAAGGTCAGCGCCATCAAGGTCGAGGGCCGCCGCGCCTACGCCCAGGTCCGGGCCGGACAGGACGTGGAACTCGCCGCGCGCCCCGTCACCGTGTCCGAGTTCGCCGTGCACCGGCTCGTGCGGACCGCCGACGACGCCGGGCGGGCCGTCCTCGACGTCGACGTCACCGTGACCTGCAGCTCGGGCACCTACGTCCGGGCCCTGGCCCGGGACCTCGGGGCCGACCTCGGGGTCGGCGGTCACCTGAGCGCCCTGCGCCGCACCCGGGTGGGCGCGTGGAGCCTCGAGGACGCGTCGACCCTCGACGAGCTCGCCGCCGAGGTGGCGGCCGGCCGCCCGCTGCCCGTGACGAGCCTCGAGGAGGCCGCCGCCGGGCTGTTCCCCGCCCGCCGGCTGAGCGCGGCCGAGGCCGAGGACGTCGCCCACGGCCGCCGGATCGGCCCCAGCGCCGCGGATCCCGGCGGGGGCCCCGGCGCGGAACCCCTCGACAACGAGGCGGTCACCGGCGGCTTCGCCCCCGACGGGCGGCTCGTGGCCCTGCTGTCCGACCGCGGCCACCGCGGCGAGCGCACCGCCAAGCCCGTCCTCGTCTTCCTGCCCGGGGAGCGGTTCCCCGCGCCGCCGGAGGCCCCCCGGGAGGAGCGCTGATGCTGTGGGGCTACGACGGCTGGTTCTGGGCCGCCGTCCTGCTGGGCGCCCTCTCCTTCCTGGTGTGCGCCGCGCAGGCCGCGCGCGGCCGGCGGCCCGACGACTGGACGCAGGGCTCCGTGCTGATCCTCGAGGCGTTCCTGCTCGTCTACGCCGCGGGCACGGTCGTCATGCACGTGCGGGGTCCCGGTCCTACCGGGTCGGCCCTCGAGTACTGGGGCTACCTGCTGACCGCGCTGCTCATCCCGGCGGGAACCTTCGTGTGGTCGCTCGTGGAACGCTCGAGCTGGTCCAACTGGGTGCTCGCGGCCGCGGGCCCCGTGGTGGCGATCATGGTCTACCGCATGAACTTCATCTGGTACTACCAGTGAGCCCCCGTGCCACCTCGACCCCGCAGGAGACGCCCCGATGACGCACGAGTCCCCGCAGGACGGCCCCACCAGGCTGCAGCAGCGCTTCGGACCCCGCGCCGGCACGGTGCGCGGCGACCGCAAGTCCTCGGGCTTCGGCCGCCTGGTGGTCGTGGTCTACGCCGTCTTCTCGCTCTCCGCCGGCGTCCGCTCGCTCTACCAGATCCTGACCGGCTTCGGGACCGCGCCGCTGCCGTACCTGCTCTCCGCGTTCGCCGCGGCCGTCTACGTGGTGGCCACCGTGGCCCTCGCCCGGCCCGGCCCCCGGTGGCACCGGCTGGCCACGGCGGCCGTGGGCGTGGAGCTGCTCGGCGTGCTCGGCGTGGGCCTGCTCTCGGTGCTCGTCCCGGCCCTGTTCCCCGAGGCCAGCGTCTGGTCCCGCTTCGGGCAGGACTACGGCTACGTCCCGCTGGTGCTGCCGGTGGTCGGCCTCGCCTGGCTCCGCCGGTCCCGGCCCCGGGGCCGGCGCGCACCGGCCTGACCGCTCACCGTCCCGCACGGTCCTCCCCGCGCGGCGCCCCGGCACGCACCGGGTAGGCTCGGTCGCGGGCCCGAGCGCCCCGCGCCGCACGCCTCCCGAAAGGAACCCCGCCGATGCCCGAACGCCCCGACGGCGCCGAGGACTACGACGTCCCCGTCCTCACCGACGGCACCGTGGTGCTGCGCCGGCTCGAGGAGCGCGACGTCCCGCAGCTGGCCCGCAACTGCGCGGACCCCGCGGCCGCGGAGTTCACCACCGTGCCCCTCGGCTACACGGAGGCCGACGCCCGCTGGTACGTCGAGGAGTTCGTCCCGGCGGCCTGGCGCGCCGGCCGCGAGTACAACTGGGCCGTCGCGGACGCCCGGACCGACCGCCTGCAGGGGACGGTGGGCCTCAACGCCCTGCGGGGGACGACGGCGGACGTCGGGCTCAACTTCGGCCCGCACGCCCGCGGCACCGGCGCCGCGGAGGCCGCCTGCCGGCTGCTGCTCGAGCACGCCTTCGGGTCCCTGGGCCTCACCTATGCTTACTGGGTGGCCAAGGTCCCCAACTGGGCCAGCCGCAAGCTCGCCTGGAGGCTCGGCTTCCGCTCCCCGGTGCGGATCGACGGGTTCCTCGAGCAGCGCGGCGCCTCGGTGGACGCCTGGATCCTGACCCTCGGCGCGGAGGACCCGCGGACCCCGCAGGCTCCGTGGGACGGCCCGCCGTCCCCGCCCGCCGACCGCGCGGAAGGGTCCGGCGGCCCGCACCGGCCCGCCCCGCCCACCCCGTCCCGACCCTGACCTGCCTGTTCCGTTCCTGCGAGGAGAACCGTGTTCCGCTGGCGAGATCTCTCTGACGTCCCCCCGGGCTTCGGCCCGTCGGTGGTCACCATCGGCAACTTCGACGGTGTCCACCGGGGTCACCAGCAGGTGCTGTCCCAGCTCGTCGACTCCGCCCGCGAGCGGGACTGGGCCTCGGTGGTCGTGACGTTCGACCCGCACCCCGCGCAGGTGCACCGTCCCGGCAGCCATCCGGGACTGATCATGGGCACGGAGGACAAGCTGGACGCCCTCGAGCGCACCGGCGCGGACGCCGCCCTCGTGCTGGAGTACACCCTGGAGATCGCGGACCAGACCACCGAGCAGTTCGTGCTGGGCACCCTCGTGGGGCCGCTCGACGCGCGCTGCCTCGTGGTGGGCGCGGACACGCGCCTGGGCAAGGACAACACCGGCAACATCGACACGCTCCGGGAGCTGGGGGAGCGCCACGGGTTCGAGGTCCGCGTGGTCGACGACCTGGTCGACCCCCTGCACGAGGAGCACCCGGAGCACGCCCCGGCCGTGACGGGCGCGGGGGAGCGGCGCTGCTCCTCCACGTGGATCCGTGCCTGCCTGCAGGCGGGGGACGTGCGCGCGGCCGCCCGGCTGCTCGGCCGCCACCACCGGGTGCGCGGCGAAGTGGTGCACGGGGCCGCCCGCGGGCGGGAGCTGGGCTACCCCACCGCCAACCTGTCCCCGGACGCGGCCGGGTTCGTCCCCGCCGACGGGGTGTACGCCGGGTGGCTGGTCGACGCCGCCGGCACGCGCTGGCCCACGGCGATCTCCGTGGGGTCCAACCCCACGTTCGAGAACGTGCCCCGGCAGGTCGAGGCGCACGTCATCGACCGCCCCGAGGAGCGGGTCGAGGACTTCGACCTCTACGGCCAGGAAGTGGTCGTGGAGTTCGTCGCGCGGCTGCGCGGGATGGTCGCCTACGAGGGCGTCGACAAGCTCGTGGCGCAGATGGACGACGACGTCGAGCGCACCCGGGGGATCCTGGCCGCCGAGGCCTGAGCCCCGGCCGCCGGACTGCCTCGTGCCGCTCCTCCGCTACATCTCCTCGTGCGTGTTCGGGTCGTAGCCGGACCCGCTGATCCCCGTGTGCAGCATCCGCATCCGGCGCATCTGGTCCTCGTCGAGCTCCCAGTCGAAGACGTCGAGGTTCTCGGCCATGCGCCGGGTGTCGGAGCTCTTCGGGATCGGCACGGTGTGCGACTGCTGGTGCCAGCGGAGCACCACCTGCGCCGGGGTCCGGCCGGTCCGCCGGGCGATCTGCGCGATCCACTCGTGCTGGAGCAGATCGGTCTTGCGACCCAGCGGGGACCAGGCCTGGGTGACGATGCGGTGCTCCTCGTGGAACTCCCGCAGCCGCTCCTGCTGGTACTGCGGGTGCAGCTCCACCTGGTTGACCGCCGGCGTCTCGCCGGTCTCGTCGACCAGGCGCCGGATGTGGGCGGGGGTGAAGTTGGACACCCCCACCGACCGGACGAGTCCCTCCTGCCGCAGCTCCAGCATCGTCCGCCACGTCTCGACGTACCGGCCGACCGACGGGTTCGGCCAGTGGATGAGGTAGAGGTCCACGTGGTCGGTGCCCAGCCGCCGCAGGGAGCCCTCGAGCGAGCGGCGCACGGAGTCCGTGCCGTGGTCCCGGCCCGGCAGCTTGGTGGTGAGGAACAGCTCGCCGCGCGGCACGCCGGCCGCCGCGATCGCGCGCCCCACGCCGGTCTCGTTGCCGTAGTTCACCGCGGTGTCCACCATCCGGTACCCCAGCATCAGGGCCTCGGCGACGTCGGCCTCGGCCGCGGCGTCGTCCATCGGGTAGGTGCCCAGCCCGATCGCGGGGATCCGCCGGCCGTCCCGCATCGTGTGCGTGCGGTCGGCGACCGCCAGGCCCCGCCCGTCCTTCTCGTCCTTGCTCACGCGCTGCTCCTGCTCGTCTCGTGCTGCTCGTCCGGGCGCCCGGACCGGTGTCCCTCCCATCTTGGCCCACCGGCCGGGGGACGCCCAGCCCAGCGCGCCGCACGGCCCCAGGGTGGGGCCGCGAGCCCGCGTCCGCTAGACTGGACGGCGGTCCGACTGCAGTCCGTGGTTGTCGGACCCCCGGGGAGCTCCGGGACCCGGCGACGAGCCCGTCGTCCGGGCCGCACGGTACTGACTCGAACGGAGTTACACGTGGCACTCGACGCCGCCATCAAGCAGCAGATCATCAAGGACTTCGCGACCCACGAGGGCGACACCGGTTCCCCCGAGGTGCAGATCGCGGTCCTGACCCGCCGGATCGCCGATCTGACGGAGCACCTGAAGCAGCACAAGCACGACCACCACACCCGCCGTGGCCTGATGGCCCTGGTCGGTCGCCGTCGCCGCATGCTGACCTACTTGCGCGACACCGACATCACGCGCTACCGCACGCTCATCGAGCGGCTCGGCCTGCGCCGCTAGTCGGCACCCGGCGGCGTCCGCCCGGCAACGGGAGGACGCCGCCGAGCACCACGCCCGCCCGGCACGGCAGCCGGACGGGCTCGAAACACCAGAGACAGCACCATCGAACACCAGACGGGGCCACCGCGCCGATCATTCGCGGTCCTCGGTAGTGATCTCCGGACACCGGACGGCCCTCGTGGCCCCGGCCCTTCCGTGGATCTCGATCGAAGACCGGGTGACGCGCGGACGGTCCCGCCGACACGAAACGGAGGTGACCCTTGGAGGGTCCCGAGATCCAGTACGCCGAAGCCGTCATCGACAACGGCTCCTACGGAAAGCGCGTCGTGCGCTTCGAGACCGGCCGCCTCGCCAAGCAGGCCGCCGGCTCCACCCTCGTCTCCATCGACGAGGACACCACCATGCTCGCCGCCACCACGGTGGGCAAGTCCCCCCGCCAGGGCTTCGACTTCTTCCCCCTGACGGTCGACGTCGAGGAGCGGATGTACGCCGCCGGGCGCATCCCGGGCTCGTTCTTCCGCCGCGAGGGCCGTCCCTCCACGGACGCGATCCTCACGTGCCGGCTCATCGACCGCCCGCTGCGCCCCGCCTTCGGCAAGGGCATCCGCAACGAGGTGCAGGTCGTCGTCACGATCCTGTCCATGAACCCGGACGAGATCTACAACACCGTCGCGATCAACGCCGCGTCGATGGCCACGACCCTGTCGGGCATGCCCTTCCAGGGCCCCGTCGGCGGCGTGCGCATGGCGCTGATGGCCGGGGAGAACGGCCAGCACCAGTGGGTCGCGTTCCCGAAGCACTCCCAGCTCGAGAACGCCGTGTTCGACATGGCCGTGGCCGGCCGCGTCGTCACCGGCAAGGACGGCACCGAGGACGTCGCGATCATGATGGTCGAGGCCGAGGCCACCGACAACTCCTGGAACCTGATCAAGAACAACGGCGCCGTGGCCCCCACCGAGGAGCTCGTGGCCCAGGGCCTCGAGGCCGCCAAGCCGTCCCTCAAGGCCCTCTGCGACGCCCAGGCCGACCTCAGGGCCCGCGCCGGGAAGCCGGACATGGAGCTGCCCCGCTTCGGCGGTTTCGGCGACGACGTCAAGGAGGCCGTCGCGGCCTCCGTCGGCTCCCGGCTCGCCGAGGTCTACTCGATCGCCGACAAGCAGGAGCGCGAGGCCGCGACCGACGAGCTGCACCAGGGCACCCTGGCGGAGCTCAGCGGTGAGGGCAAGCCCTTCGCCGACCGCCAGGACGAGGTCAACGGCGCCTACCAGGCGCTGACCAAGCAGACCGTGCGCCAGCGGATCCTCACCGAGCAGGTGCGCATCGACGGCCGCGGCCTGACGGACATCCGCCAGCTCACCGCCGAGGTCGAGGTCCTGCCGCGCGTGCACGGCTCCGCGATCTTCGAGCGCGGCGAGACCCAGATCATGGGCGTGACCACGCTGAACATGCTGAAGCTGGAGCAGCAGATCGACTCGCTGTCCCCCGTCAAGCACAAGCGCTACATCCACCACTACAACTTCCCGCCGTACTCCACCGGCGAGACCGGTCGCGTGGGCTCCCCGAAGCGCCGCGAGATCGGCCACGGCGCGCTGGCCGAGCGGGCCATCACCCCGGTGCTGCCCTCCCGCGAGGAGTTCCCCTACGCGATCCGGCAGGTCTCCGAGGCGCTGAGCTCCAACGGCTCCACGTCGATGGGCTCCGTCTGCGCCTCGACCCTGTCGCTGCTCAACGCCGGCGTGCCCCTGCGGGCGCCGGTGGCCGGCATCGCCATGGGCCTGGTCTCGGACGAGGTGGACGGGGAGACCCGCTACGCCGCGCTGACCGACATCCTGGGCGCCGAGGACGCGCTGGGCGACATGGACTTCAAGGTCGCCGGCACCTCCGAGTTCGTGACCGCGATCCAGCTCGACACCAAGCTCGACGGGATCCCCTCCTCCGTGCTCGACGCCGCGCTGACCCAGGCCCGCGAGGCCCGGCTGCACATCCTCGGGGTGCTGAACGCGGCCATCGACCAGCCCGACGAGATGAGCGAGTTCGCCCCGCGCGTGATCTCCGTGACCGTCCCCGTCTCCAAGATCGGCGAGGTCATCGGCCCGAAGGGCAAGATGATCAACCAGATCCAGGAGGACACCGGCACCGACATCTCGATCGAGGACGACGGCACCGTGTACATCGGCGCCACCGACGGTCCCTCGGCCGATGCGGCCCGCGCGGCGATCAACGCGATCGCCAACCCGCAGGTCCCCGAGGTCGGCGAGCGCTACCTGGGCACCGTGGTCAAGACCACGACCTTCGGCGCCTTCGTCTCCCTCACCCCCGGCAAGGACGGCCTGCTGCACATCTCGGAGCTGCGCAAGCTCAACGAGGGCAAGCGCGTCACCGACGTCGAGGACGTGCTGGGCGTGGGCCAGAAGGTCCAGGTCGAGATCACCAAGGTCGACGACCGCGGCAAGCTCTCCCTGGCCCCCGTGGTCGCGGAGGAGCCGAACGTCTTCGCCCACGACGAGCACGCCGACCAGGAGGGCTGAGCCGGGCCCGTCCCGCGCGCAGCACCGCACGAGCACAGAAAGCAGCACAGCTGGATGACGGCAGTCGATCTGCCGCTGGAGGCGGGCGACCGTGACCCGGGGAGCACCCCGGGCCCGGACGCCCGCCTCTCGGCGGTTCCCCGCAGCAACCTCTCCGCCGCGGCCGCGGCCCTGACCACGGCCGCCGCGGGATTCAGCCACACCCTCCACGAGGGGGCGGGCGGCAACGTGGTCCGCCGGACGGTCCTGCCGTGCGGCACCCGGGTGCTCACCGAGCGGATGCCCGCCCAGCGGGCCGTGACGGTCGGCTTCTGGGTCGGCGTCGGCTCCCGCGACGAGCAGCCGGGCCGGCTGGGCTCCACCCACTTCCTCGAGCACCTGCTGTTCAAGGGCACCGCTCGGCGCACGGCGCTGCAGATCGCGGAGGCCTTCGACGAGGTGGGCGGGGAGTCCAACGCGGCCACGGCCAAGGAGCACACGTGCTACTACGCGCGGGTGCTCGCCGAGGACCTGCCGATGTCGATCGACGTCATCACCGACATGGTGACGTCCGCCGCCCTGGACCCGGACGAGCTCGAGCGGGAGCGGGGAGTCATCCTCGAGGAGCTCGCGATGGACAAGGACGACCCCGAGGACGTCGCCTTCGAGGAGTTCACCCAGCGCGTGCTGGGGACCCACCCCCTGGGCCGCCCCATCGGCGGCACCCCCGAGGAGATCCTCGAGGTGCCCCGGGACGCCGTGGTCGAGCACTACCGCCGCCACTACCGGCCCGAGGGCCTCGTGGTGACGGCCGCCGGCGGGCTGGAGCACGACGTCGTCGTCGCCCTCGTCGCCGAGGCCCTCGAGCGCGCGGGCTGGGACCCGGCCGCCCCGGCGGCCCCCCTCCCGCGGCGCGAGCGCACCCCGGCGCCCCTGGACCCGGACTGGGGCGAGCACTTCCTGGAGCGGCCCGTGGAGCAGACCAACGTGGTCGTCGGCCGGCCCGGGCTCGTGGCCGGGGACGACCGCCGGTTCGCGATGACCGTGCTCAACGCCGCCCTGGGCGGCGGGATGTCCTCCCGGCTGTTCCAGGAGATCCGCGAGAAGCGCGGCCTGGCCTACAGCACGTTCTCCTTCTCGGGCGGCTACTCGGACGCCGGGTACTTCGGGATGTACGCCGGGTGCCTTCCCGCTCGCACCGACGAGGTCGTGGCGCTCATGACGGGCGGGCTGGAGACGCTCGCCGGGGACGGCATCGGGGCGGACGAGCTGCGCAAGGTCGTGGGCCAGCTGGGCGGGGGCACCGTGCTCGCCCTCGAGGACACCGGCTCGCGGATGTCCCGCCTGGGCTCCGCGGAGCTGAAGTCCGGGGAGTTCCTCGACATCGACGAGTCCCTGGACCGGGTCCGCTCCGTGACCCCGGAGCAGGTCCGGGAGCTCGCCGGGTGGCTGGCCGAGGGGCCCGTCGTGACCACCATCGTGGCGCCCACCCGCCGCTGACCGCGCGCCGCCGCCCCGGGGTCCCGGGCGGTGGCCCCACCCGTCCCGTGACCTAGAGTTGGAGCCATGACCGAGCGCACTGCCACCGAGACCACCACCGCCACCGCGCCCCCCGCCGCCGAGCTCGGGGTCGCCGTCCTCGGCGCCCGCGGCCGCATGGGCAGCGAGGCCGCGCAGGCGGTCCGGCGCGCCGAGGGGCTGCAGCTCGTCGCGGAGCTGGACCACGAGGACTCCCTCGAGGTCCTGGTGGCGTCGGGCGCGCAGGTCGTCATCGACTTCACCGTCCCGTCGGTCACGGAGCGCAACGTGCGCTTCGCCGTGGAGCACGGCATCCACTGCGTCGTGGGCACCACCGGCTGGGACGACGAGGGCCTGGACCGGACGCGGGCGCTGCTCGCCCTGCACCCGGGTGTGGGCGTGCTCATCGCCCCCAACTTCTCCATCGGCGCCGTCCTGGCCATGCGCTTCTCCGCGCAGGCAGCCCGGTTCTTCGAGTCCGTCGAGATCGTGGAGCTGCACCACCCGGACAAGGTCGACGCCCCCTCGGGCACGGCCGCGCGCACGGCCGCGCTCGTCGGCGAGGCCCGGCGGGCCGCCGGGGTCGCGCCGTCGCCCGACGCCACCACGCAGGACCCGGACGGGGCCCGCGGGGCGCTCGTGGACGACGTCCGGGTGCATTCCGTGCGCCTGCGCGGGCTGGTCGCCCACCAGGAGACGCTCCTCGGCAACCCCGGCGAGCAGCTCACCATCCGGCACGACTCCTTCGACCGCATCTCCTTCATGACCGGCGTGGTGCTCGGGGTCCGGGAGGTCGTCTCCCACCCGGGGCTCACCCACGGCCTCGACGACTACCTCGACCTGGGCCTGTAGAGCCGATGGACTCGATCCGGGCCTGGATCTGGGGTCTGTTCGCGGCGGCCCTGCTGACCCTCTGGCTGCTGCCGATCCCCGGCGGCTCGAAGCTGTGGATCCTCGCGGTGCTCGCCTTCGCGGGCGTCTTCACGCTCCTGGAGTCCACGAGCAAGGCGAAGCTGCTGGCCGCCGCCATGGTCTCGCTGCTCGTCGTCTACCTGGGCCTGAGCCTGCACCGCGCCGTGCTGCTGCTGGGCACGGACGGCTGGGTCGCCAAGGCCTTCGGGGTGGCCATGCTGGTGCTGCCGGCCGTGGGGGTGTGGGCGCTGGTGCGCGAGATCCTCTTCGGAGTCCGGACCGAGCAGCTCGGCCGGACCCTGCACGAGGAGGGCGGGCTGCCGCCCGACGACCTGCCGCGCACCCCCGGCGGGCGCATCGTGCGCGAGGCCGCCGACGAGCGCTTCGGGACGTACCGGGCGCAGACGGAGGAGGACCCGGGCGAGTGGCGCAACTGGTACCGGCTCTCCTTCGCGTACGCGGCCGCCGGGGACCGGACCCGCGCCCGCTCCGCGATGCGCGACGCCGTGGCCCTCTCCCGCGGGCGGGCCGCCCGCAACGTGGAACCGTCCGAGCCCCCGGGCGAGGGACGGGCCTGAGCCGTGGCGAGCACGCCCCACCCCGCGGGCGGCACGGAGACCGCCCTCCGCACCGCCGGCCCCGGAACGTCCTGCGGCGGTGCACCCGGAGCGAAGACGGTAACCTGGCACCCATGACTGCCAACGCCTCGCCCTCCTCCGCCGACCTCCCCGCGACCCCCTCCGAGCCCATGTTCGGGACCCTGCTCACCGCGATGATCACCGTCTTCGCCGAGGACGGCTCCGTGGACACGGACGCCACCGCGGCCATGGCCGAGCAGCTCGTCGACGACGGCTGCGACGGGCTGGTGGTGTGCGGCACCACGGGCGAGTACTCCACCATGACCGACGAGGAGAACCTCTCCGTGTTCCGCGCGGTCAAGGACGCCGTCGGCTCCCGCGTGCCCCTGCTGGCGGGCACCGGCTCCAACGACACCGAGCACTCCCGCTACCTCTCCCGGGCGGCCGAGAAGATCGGCATGGACGGGCTGCTCATCGTCACCCCGTACTACAACAAGCCCTCCCAGGCCGGCGTCGAGGCCCACTTCCGCAGCCTCGCCGACTCCGTGGACCTGCCGATCATGCTCTACGACATCCCCGGCCGCACCGGCATCCCGATCGCCACCGAGACCCTCGTCTCCCTGGCCGGGCACCCCAACATCGTGGCCGTCAAGGACGCCAAGGCGGACCTGCTCGCCGCGACCCGGGTGCTGGCCGAGACCGACCTGCTCTACTACTCGGGCGACGACGGGCTGACCCTTCCCTGGATGTCCATCGGGGCCGCCGGGCTCATCGGCGTGACCACCCACGTGGCCACCGCCCGGTACCGCAGCCTCGTCGACGCGATCCGCGCCCAGGACCTCGGGACGGCCCAGCGGATCAACTTCGAGCTCGAGCCCGTGGTCCGCGCCACCATGACCCGCGCCCCCGGCGCCGTCGCGGCGAAGACGATCCTCATGTGGCAGGGCCGGCTGCCGCACAACACCGTGCGGCTCCCGCACGTCCCGCCCACGGAGGCCGAGGCCGCCCTGATCCGCGCGGACCTGGCGGGCTCGGTCGTCGCCGACACCCTCCTCGAGACCATCGACTGACGAAAGGGGTCACATGACCCAATGGCACACTGACCTGTCGGCTCCCCCCGCACTCGGCCAGGACGTCCTGCGCGTCGTCCCGCTGGGCGGGCTGGGCGAGGTCGGACGGAACATGACGGTGTTCGAGATCAACGGGCAGCTGCTCGTGGTCGACTGCGGCGTGCTCTTCCCCGAGGAGACCCAGCCGGGCGTGGACCTCATCCTCCCGGACATCAACCACATCGTCGACCGGCTCGACGACGTCGTGGCCGTGGTGCTGACCCACGGCCACGAGGACCACATCGGCGCCGTCCCGTACCTGCTCAAGCGCCGCCCCGACATCCCCGTGATCGGGTCCCGGCTGACGCTCGCGCTCATCGAGGCGAAGCTCCAGGAGCACCGGATCAAGCCCTACACCATGGCGGTGCGCGAGGGGCAGGTCGAGCGGCTCGGCGAGTTCGAGTGCGAGTTCGTGGCCGTCAACCACTCGATCCCGGACGCGCTCGCGGTGTTCCTGCGCACGAAGGCCGGCACCGTCCTGCACACCGGTGACTTCAAGATGGACCAGCTGCCGCTCGACGGCCGGATCACCGACCTGCGCCACTTCGCCCGGCTGGGGGAGGAGGGCGTGGACCTGTTCCTCACCGACTCCACCAACGCCGAGGTCCCCGGGTTCACCCCCACGGAGAAGCACATCGGCCCCGTCCTCGCGGACGTGATCGGGCGCGCGCCCAAGCGCGTGGTCGTGGCGTCCTTCTCGTCGCACGTCCACCGCGTGCAGCAGGTGCTCGACGCCGCCGCCGAGCACGGGCGCAAGGTCGCTTTCATGGGCCGGTCCATGGTGCGGAACATGACCATCGCCGAGAAGCTCGGCTACCTCGAGGTCCCGCCGAACACCCTGATCGACCAGAAACGGATCGACGACCACGCGGACTCGCAGCTGGTCATCATGTGCACCGGCTCGCAGGGGGAGCCGATGGCCGCGCTGTCCCGCATGGCCAACGGCGACCACAAGGTCCAGCTCACCGAGGGCGACACCGTGATCCTCGCGTCGTCGCTCATCCCCGGCAACGAGAACTCGGTCTTCCGGATCATCAACGGGCTCATGCGGCTGGGCGCCAACGTGGTCCACAAGGGCACCGCCAAGGTCCACGTCTCCGGGCACGCGGCCGCGGGCGAGCTGCTGTACTGCTACAACATCGTGGAGCCGGGCTACGTGATGCCGGTGCACGGCGAGGTCCGCCACCTCATCGCCAACGGCAAGCTCGCGGAGGAGACCGGCGTGCCCACCGACCACGTGCTCATGGCCGAGGGCGGCACCGTGGTGGACATGGCCGCCGGCGAGGCGCGGATCACCGGCCAGATCGAGTGCGGCTACGTCTACGTGGACGGCTCCTCCGTGGGCACCATCACCGACGCCGACCTCAAGGACCGGCTGGTGCTGGCCGAGGAGGGCTTCATCTCCGTCATCACCGTGGTGAACCGGGACACCGGCAAGGTCGTCACCGGCCCGGACGTGCACGCCCGCGGCGTGGCCGAGGACGACAGCGTGTTCGACGAGATCAAGCCGAAGATCACCGCCGCGCTCGAGGACGCCATCAACCACTCGGGCAAGAACCACACCACCCAGCAGCTCCAGCAGGTGGTGCGCCGCACGATCGGCTCGTGGGTCAGCCGCAGGCTGCGCCGCAAGCCCATGATCGTCCCGGTCGTCATCGAGGCCTGAGCGCCCGGTCTCCTCCCGCCCGTGCGGCACCGCGGACGGGGGGAGGCCGTGGTCTACCCTGGGAGCATGGCGACTCGTACTTCCCCTGCCCGCAAGGGCGCCTCGACGTCGCGTGGCAAGAACAGCACGTCTTCTGCGCAGTCGTCGGGATCCAGCCGGTCCACCTCCTCCCGCCGTCCGTCCTCCGCCGGACGGGGCTCGTCGGCGCCCGCCGAGAGCTCCCCGCGGGTGCTGCACGGACTGGGCGCCGCCCTGGCGTGGTGCGCCCGCGTCGTCGGAGGCGTCTGGACGGCCATCGCCCACGTGGTCGGCGGCGCCGTGCGCCGCATGGGCACCCTGCGCACCGACGTCCCCGCGGAGTCCCTGCGGGACGGGGGCGCCCTGTTCCTGCTCCTGCTCGGCCTGCTGGCCGCGGCCGTCGAGTGGTGGAACCTGCCCGGTGCGTCGGCGCCGTGGCTGGCGGTCCCCGCGGTCGCGGTGCACGAGGTCCTCGCCGGGACCTTCGGCTGGACGGCCCTGGTGCTGCCGCTGCCGCTCGTAGGCTTCGCGCTGCGCCGTTTCCGCCACCCCGAGGACACCTCGGCCAACAACCGCATCGCGATCGGGCTCGGCGCCGCCGTCGTCGCGGGCTCGGGCCTGGCGCACGTGCTCCTGGGCCTGCCGTCCCCGAGCCAGGGCCAGGAGGCGCTCCGGAGCGCCGGCGGCTACGTGGGCTTCCTCGCCGCGGACCCGCTGAGCGCCCTCATCACCCCGGTCGGCGCGGCCGCCATCTTCGTCGCGGCCCTGTTCCTGTCGGTGCTCGTGGTCACCGCGACGCCCGTCAACCTCATCCTGCCCCGGCTGAAGCAGGGCTACTGGCGGCTCATGGGCCAGGACGGCCCGGTCTCCGCGACCGACGTGTCCGCCGCCCGGCACGACCGCTCCTACCTCGAGGAGCACCACGCTCGCGCCGAGGCGGCCAAGACCCGCCGCGAGAAGCGCCGCGAGCGCAAGGAGGCCGAGGCCGAGCGGCGCGCCCTCGACGGCTACCGCGGGGACGAGGCCTTCGAGCGCGCCGTCGTCGACGAGGAGGCCGCCGACGGCCAGGCGCCCACCCGCGTCTTCGACGTCGACTCCGCGCGCGCCGCCCGGCAGCGGGCCGCCGCGGCGAAGACGGCCGCGGGGACGGCGGCAGGGACCGCCGCGCCGTCCGCCGCGCCGTCCGCCGCGCCGGCCGCCGCCGAGGAGGACGGCAACGACGCCCCGCGGCCGGGCCAGAAGCGGCTCACCCAGGAACAGCTCGCGGCCCGCCGGCTCCGCCGGGAGCAGGGCCTCGAGCCGGCCGCGGACACCGCCGCGGGCTCCGGCTCCCCGGCGCTCGAGGACGTGGCCGCCGAGCCCACCGGCTCCACGTCCGTCACCGCCCGCACCCACACCCCCGATTCGCCGATCCCCGCCCGCGCCGAGCAGCTCAAGCTCGAGGGCGACATCGCCTACTCCCTCCCCGCGCCCGGCGCGCTCGTGCAGGGGCCGCCGGCGAAGGAGCGCTCCGAGGCCAACGACGCCGTGGTCGCCGCCCTGACGAGCGTGCTGGAGCAGTTCAACGTGGACGCCGTGGTCACCGGATTCTCCCGCGGGCCCACCGTCACCCGGTACGAGATCGAGCTGGGCTCCGGCACCAAGGTCGAGCGCGTCACGGCGCTGTCCAAGAACATCGCCTACGCCGTGGCCTCCGCGGACGTGCGCATCCTCTCGCCGATCCCCGGCCGGTCCGCGATCGGCATCGAGATCCCCAACACCGACCGCGAGACGGTGTCCCTGGGCGACGTCCTGCGCTCGCACAACGCCCGCAAGACCGAGCACCCCATGGTCATGGGCGTGGGCAAGGACGTCGAGGGCGGCTACGTGGTGGCCAACCTCGCGAAGATGCCGCACCTGCTCGTCGCCGGCGCCGGCAAGTCGAGCTTCGTGAACTCGATGATCGTCTCGCTCCTGATGCGCGCCACCCCGGACGAGGTGCGGATGGTGATGGTCGACCCCAAACGGGTCGAGCTGACCGCCTACGAGGGCGTGCCCCACCTGATCACGCCCATCATCACCAACCCCAAGAAGGCCGCCGAGGCGCTGCAGTGGGTCGTGCGGGAGATGGACGCCCGCTACGACGACCTCTCCCACTACGGGTACAAGCACGTCGACGACTTCAACAAGGCCGTGCGCAACGGCAAGGTCCAGCCCGAGCCCGGCTCGAAGCGCGTGATCCGGCCGTACCCGTACCTGCTCGTGATCGTCGACGAGCTCGCGGACCTCATGATGGTCGCCCCGCGCGACGTCGAGGACGCGATCGTGCGGATCACCCAGCTCGCCCGCGCCGCCGGCATCCACCTGGTGCTCGCCACCCAGCGGCCCTCGGTGGACGTGGTCACCGGCCTGATCAAGGCCAACGTGCCCTCCCGGATGGCGTTCGCGACGTCCTCGGTCACGGATTCCCGCGTGGTCCTGGACCAGCCGGGCGCCGAGAAGCTCATCGGCCAGGGCGACGCCCTGTTCCTGCCCATGGGCGCCTCCAAGCCGATGCGCGTGCAGGGCGCGTGGGTCACCGAGTCCGAGATCCACGAGGTCGTCGACCACGTCAAGGGCCAGATGAAGGCCCACTACCGCCAGGACGTGGTGCAGGAGGCCCCCAAGAAGACCATCGACGAGGACATCGGGGACGACCTCGACGTCCTGCTGCAGGCCACCGAGCTCGTGGTGACCACCCAGTTCGGGTCCACCTCCATGCTCCAGCGCAAGCTGCGCGTCGGCTTCGCCAAGGCCGGCCGGCTCATGGACCTGCTGGAGTCCCGCGGCGTCGTCGGACCCTCGGAGGGGTCCAAGGCGCGCGACGTGCTCGTCAAGCCCGACGACCTCGCCGCGACCCTCGCCGTGCTCCGCGGCGAGGAGCCGCCCGCCCCGCAGGGCGGATCCGTGGACTACGGCGAGGACCCGGTCGAGGCCTCGCTGGCCCGGACCGCGACCGACCACGGCGACGGCGCCGAGGACCCGGAGGGCTCCGAGGACGCCTGGCAGCTGACCGGCCGCTGAGCCGGACCCACCCCGACCCACCAGAAAGTGAGTACACGATGAGCCCCGCGGACCCGGCGTCCAACCTCAACCTGCCGAACGCGCTGACCGCCCTGCGCATCGTGCTGGTGCCCTTCTTCGTCTGGTTCCTGTGGGTGGGGGGCACCCAGGGGGAGGACTCCCTGGGCATGCGGTGGGCCGCCCTGGCGGTCTTCGCGGTCGCGATGTACACGGACAAGCTCGACGGCGACATCGCCCGGGCGCGCGGGCTGATCACGAGCTTCGGCAAGATCGCGGACCCGATCGCGGACAAGCTGCTGACCGGCGCCGCGTTCGTGGTGCTCTCGATGCTCGGCGAGCTGTGGTGGTGGGTGACCGTGGTGATCCTCGTCCGGGAGTGGGGGATCACGCTCATGCGATTCGTCGTCATCCGCTACGGGGTGATGGCGGCCTCGAAGGGCGGCAAGCTCAAGACGGTCCTGCAGACCGTGGCTCTCCTGCTCCTGCTGCTCCCGCTGGTCCCGCTGGTGGGCGCGTGGTGGCCGTGGCTGGGCTGGATCGCGATGGGAGCGGCCCTCGTGGTCACGGTCGTGACCGGTGTGGACTACGTCGTCAAGGCGGTGCAGCTGCGCCGTCGCGCCCTGGCCGAGCGGGACGCGGCGTGACGGACCCGCAGCCGGCCGCCCGGGCGCTCGTCGAGGAGGCCGTCCGGCGGTCCCTCACGGTGGCGACCGCGGAGTCCCTCACCGGGGGCGCGCTCGCCGCGGCCGTCGTCGACGTGCCGGGGGCCTCGGCCTGCTTCGAGGGCGGGGTCGTGTCCTACTCGAACCGGGTCAAGACCGACGTCCTCGGGGTCCCGGCCCGGCTGCTCGCCGAGCGGGGCTCCGTCGACCCGGACGTCGCGGTCGCCATGGCCGAGGGCGCCCGCCGCCGCCTCGGCACGGACTGGGCCGTCTCCACGACGGGCGCCGCGGGTCCCGAGCCGCACGACGGCAAGCCCGTGGGCACGGTCTACCTGGGCATCGCCGGACCTGCCGGATCCGCCGTCCACGAGCTGTCCGCGGCGGGGGACCGGGCCACCATCCGGGCGGCCGCCGTGCACGCCGCCCTGGAGCGCCTCACGGCCGCTGTGGTGCTCCCAGCCAACTCCCAGTGAAAAATCGCCCCCTGCGGGGAAGAATGGAACCGTCAGCGGGGTTAGCAATGATCGCAGGCTCGAGTTGAGCCGATCGAAGTCAAGATGTCGACCGGCCGGCGCCGGGGCACCGCCCGCAACAGGCGGTGAAGCTGCCGTACACACGAGGAGACAAGCGATTCACATGACCAAGCAACCCGTGTCCGTCAATGGCGTCGTCCGTTGGAAGGACGTGGGCCTGGACGAGGACCACGGCACCGAGACGAAGGACATGAAGATGGGTGTACTCCGCCAGGAGATCGGTGAGGTTCTGCGCAGCGTTCGTCAGCGCCAGGGACGCACCCTCCGAGAGGTCTCCCACAGCGCGCGTGTGTCGCTCGGCTACCTCAGCGAGGTGGAGCGCGGCCAGAAGGAGGCCTCCTCCGAGCTGCTCGCGTCGATCTGCGCAGCGCTCGACATCCCGATGTCCCAGATGCTGCGCGAGGTCGCGGACCGCCTGGCCTACGCCGAGGGCCTGCTGGTCCCGGACACGGTGCCCAGCGATCTCACCGAGCAGTACTCGCGGGAGTTCGGCCGCGTCAACGGCGGCGAGGCCGCCGCGGCCGGCGCCCGCTGATCCGCCCGGGCGGCCCGCCGCCCGTCCACGACGTCCCGGAGGGCTCGTCGGTCCCAGGACCGACGGGCCCTCCGGCCTGCGGCGGCCGAACAGCCCGGATGGCAGGATGGAGCGGCACGACCGCCGGTACGATCCCCGGCCGGCAGCACGACGGAGGAGGACGCGGATGAGGTTGAGCAGCTTCTGGCAGCTCATGGCCGACGAGTTCGGCGCGGGCTACAGCAAGGTCCTGGCCCGGGACCTGGTGCTCGGGGAGCTCGGCCACCGGACGGCCACGGAGGCCATCGAGTCCGGCGTCGATCCGCGCACCGTGTGGTTCGCCCTCTGCCGGGCCCAGGACGTCCCGGAGACCCGCTGGTGGGGCGTGGACCGCCCGCCCCAGGACTGACGGGCTGCGCCGTCCGCGGCGTGCCCGTGGACCCGGAACCGCTTCGAAGGTATATTCGAAGACGCGGGACGGACTGCACAGCCGGTCCCGTCCCGGAGTGGCAAGCACCGATCCTCCCCAGACCCCGCGCGAAAGCGTTACGGTGTCCGACCCCGGCGATACCGTGGAACACGAAAAGACCAGCAGCAACGGTTCCTGCCGCACCGGCGGAACCCCCCGAACACGAGGTGAACCATGGCAGCCAAGGGCAACAAGCAAAGCGCCGACCAGCAGTTCGGCAGCGACCGCGAGAAGGCGCTCGACACCGTTCTCGCGCAGATCGACAAGAACTACGGCAAGGGCTCGGTGATGCGCCTGGGCGATCGCCCGGCGACCAAGATCGAGACCATCCCCACCGGCTCGATCGCGATGGACGTCGCACTGGGCATCGGCGGGTTCCCGCGCGGTCGCGTCGTGGAGATCTACGGCCCGGAGTCCTCCGGCAAGACGACGGTCGCCCTGCACGCGGTCGCCAACGTCCAGAAGGCCGGCGGGATCGCGGCCTTCATCGACGCCGAGCACGCTCTCGACCCCGCCTACGCGGAGAAGCTCGGCGTGGACACCGACAACCTGCTGGTCTCGCAGCCGGACACCGGCGAGCAGGCCCTGGAGATCATGGACATGCTCGTGGGCTCCGGGTCCATCGACATCATCGTCATCGACTCGGTGGCGGCCCTGGTGCCCAAGGCCGAGATCGAGGGCGAGATGGGCGACAGCCACGTGGGCCTGCAGGCGCGCCTCATGAGCCAGGCCCTGCGCAAGATCACCGGCCGGCTCTCGCACTCCAACACCACCGCGATCTTCATCAACCAGCTGCGCGAGAAGATCGGCGTGTTCTTCGGCAGCCCCGAGACCACCACCGGTGGCAAGGCGCTCAAGTTCTACGCCTCGGTCCGTGTGGACGTGCGCCGCATCGAGACCCTCAAGGACGGGGCCAACCCGGTGGGCAACCGGACCCGGGCCAAGATCGTGAAGAACAAGATGGCCCCGCCCTTCAAGCAGGCCGAGTTCGACATCCTCTACGGAGAGGGCATCTCCACCGAGGGCGGGCTCATCGACATGGGCGTGGAGCACGGCATCGTGAAGAAGTCCGGGGCGTGGTTCACCTACGAGGGCGACCAGCTCGGACAGGGCAAGGAGAACTCGCGCCGGTTCCTCAAGGACAACCCGGAGCTGGCCGAGGAGATCGAGCGCCGGATCCTGGTGAAGCTCGGGGTGGTCGAGGAGCCGGAGGCGGCCGAGGAGACCGCGGAGGAGCCGCCGGTGGTCGGGCTGCCCACCGAGGTCGCCGGCCCGGCCTTCTGAGCGGGTCCGTGACCGAGAGCCCGTACGCACGCCGGCGCCGCCGGTCCTCCGCCCGCCACCACGGGCCGGAGGGCCCGGCGGCGGGGGCGTCCCCGGCGCAGGACGCCGAACCGGACCCGAGGGAGGTGGCCCGGGCGATCGTCCTGCGCCAGCTCACCTCCTCGGCGAAGAGCCGCAAGCAGCTCGAGGACAAGCTCGCCGACCGCAACGTCCCCGAGGACGCCGCCCGGGAGGTGCTGGACCGCTTCGAGGAGGTCGACCTCGTCGACGACGCCCAGTACGCGGAGCTCTACGTCCGCTCCCGCGCGAGCTCCCGCAAGCTCTCCCGCTCCGCGATCCGCCGGGAGCTCGCGACCCGCGGGGTGACGGGGGAGATCGCCGAGTCGGCGCTCGAGCAGCGCACCGACGAGGACGAGCGGGAGGACGCCGCCGAGCTGGTGCGCCGCAAGCTCCCCGCCGGGCTGGATCCGACCGATCGCGCCGCCCGGGACAAGGCCGTGCGGCGGGTGGTCGGGATGCTCGGTCGGAAGGGCTACCCGCCCGGCCTGGCCTTCGCCGTGGTGAAGGAGGAGCTCGAGGCGCGCTCCGGCACCCCGGTCCCGGACGAGGAGCTCGGCGGAGAGCACCCGGAGACGCCATGACGCCGGGCCCGGTCGCCGGTCCGGGCGGGGTGCCCGTTGCGGAGGTGACCGGGCCCGGCGAGCGGGGCCGGTGCGCGCTCGGCCGCCGCTGGGGGCCGAGCGCCCGCGCGGTGGGGTCGAGGGGACGGGCACGGCCGGCGGCCCGTACAATTGACCGGTGATGTCGACCCCCGCAGCCCTTTCCCCGGACCCGACCGCGTCCTCCGCCGCACCTGCACCGCGCTCCTACGAGGTGCGCACGTTCGGGTGCCAGATGAACGTCCACGACTCCGAGCGGATCACGGGTCTGCTCGAGGCCGCCGGCTACGTCCCCGCCGCCGGCGGCGAGCCGGACCTCGTGGTGTTCAACACCTGCGCCGTGCGCGAGAACGCCGACAACAAGCTCTACGGCAACCTCGGCCAGCTCGTGCCCGCCAAGAAGCGCAACAAGGACCTGCAGATCGCCGTCGGCGGCTGCCTCGCGCAGAAGGACCAGGACACGATCCTCGAGCGCGCCCCGTGGGTCGACGTCGTCTTCGGCACCCACAACATCGGCTCCCTGCCCACCCTGCTGGAGCGCTCCCGGCACAATGCCGAGGCGCAGCTGGAGATCCTCGACGCCCTCGAGGTCTTCCCCTCGACCCTGCCCACCAAGCGGGACAGCGCCTACTCCGGGTGGGTGTCGATCTCCGTGGGGTGCAACAACACCTGCACGTTCTGCATCGTCCCGTCCCTGCGCGGCAAGGAGAAGGACCGCCGGCCCGGGGAGGTGCTCGCCGAGGTGCAGGCCCTCGTCGACGACGGCGCGGTCGAGGTCACGCTCCTGGGGCAGAACGTGAACTCCTACGGCGTCGAGTTCGGGGACCGCGGCGCGTTCGCGAAGCTGCTGCGCGCGTGCGGGCAGATCGAGGGACTGGAGCGCGTGCGCTTCACGAGCCCGCACCCGGCCGCGTTCACCGACGACGTCATCGACGCCATGGCGGAGACCCCGAACGTCATGCCGCAGTTGCACATGCCGCTGCAGTCGGGGTCCGACCGGATCCTGAAGGAGATGCGGCGCTCCTACCGCTCGAAGCGGTTCCTCGGCATCCTGGACACCGTTCGCGAGCGCATCCCCGAGGCCGCGATCACCACCGACATCATCGTGGGCTTCCCGGGGGAGACCGAGGAGGACTTCCAGGCCACCCTCGACGTCGTGGCCGCCTCCCGGTTCTCCTCGGCGTACACGTTCCAGTACTCGGTCCGGCCCGGCACCCCCGCGGGCGAGATGGCGGACCAGGTGCCCAAGGCCGTGGTGCAGGAGCGCTTCGAGCGGCTCGTGGCCCTGCAGGACCGGATCGCCGCGGAGGAGAACCGGGCGGTCGTCGGCCGGCAGGTCGAGCTGCTCGTCACCGCGGAGGCCGGCAAGAAGTCCGAGCAGACCCACCGGCTCTCGGGCCGTGCGCGGGACCAGCGGCTCGTGCACTTCTCCGTCCCGGAGGGGGCCGAGGTCCCGCGGCCCGGCGACTTCGTGACGGTCGTCGTCACCGGCGCCGCCGCCTACCACCTCGTCGCCGACCCGCGCTCCCCGCAGGACTACGCGCTGCGGCGCTCGCGGGCGGGGGACGCCTGGGACCGCCGCCAGGCCGCGTCCTGCGGCGTCCCCGCCGCCCCGGGCGCGCCCGGCCCGCGGCCCGTGAGCCTGGGCATGCCGGGCCTGCCCGTCCGGTGACCGGCGCGGACCTGCCGGTCCTCGCCGTCGTCGGGGCCACGGGCACCGGCAAGACGGCGCTGGGCGTGGAGCTCGCGCTGCGGCTGGGCGGGGAGGTCGTCAACGCCGACTCCATGCAGTTCTACCGCGGCATGGACCTCGGCACCGCCAAGGCGACCGCGGAGGAGCGGCGCGGTGTGCCCCACCACCTGCTCGACGTCCTGGACGTCACCGAGGAGGCCTCGGTCGCGGACTTCCAGGCCGCCGCCCGCACCTGCTTCGCGCAGATCCGCTCCCGCGGCCGGGTCCCGGTCCTGGTGGGCGGGTCGGGGCTCTACGTGCGAGCTGCCCTGGACGTGCTCGAGCTGCCCGGCACCGACCCCGCCGTGCGGGCCCGGATCGAGGACGAGCTCGCGGAGCGGGGTCCCGGAGTCCTGCGGGAGCGGTTGCGGCTGGTGGATCCCGAGTCCGCCGCCCGCGTGCAGGACGATCGGCGGCTGGTGCGCGCCCTGGAGGTGTGGGAGCTGACCGGCCGGCCGTTCACCGCATTCATGCCCCGCCGCGAGCACGTCGAGCCCACGGTGCAGATCGGCCTGGACGTCGACCGCTCCGCGCTGCACGACCGGCTCGCCCGCAGGGTCGGGGCCATGGTCGAGGCCGGTCTGGAGGGCGAGGTGCGCGTACTGGCGGCACGCGGGCTGCGCGAGGGGCGCACGGCGTCCCGCGCCCTGGGCTACGGGCAGTTCCTCGACGTCCTGGACGGCCGCGCCACCGTGGAGCAGGCGGTCGAGGCCACCGTGGTGGCCACCCGCCGGTTCGCCCGCCGCCAGCGGACCTGGTTCCGCGCGGATCCCCGGGTGCACTGGCTGGACCCGGCCGAGCCCGGTCTCGTGGACCGCGCCGTGCGGATCGTCGAAGCGGCCGCGGCCGAGGGCTGAACCGCGCACCGGCCCGCGGTCCGTCCCCCGGGGCCGCGTATCATGGCCGGGTGACTTCCGCCCAGACCCGCCCCGCCCCGCCGCACACGGACCGGCCCCAGGACACCCGCACCGCCCCGGACACCGTTCCGGGCGCCGACGCCGGCCCCTGGGGCGAGCTCCGGGGCCGCGACTTCGCCAAGGGCCACGGCACGGGCAACGACTTCGTGCTGCTGACCGACCCGCACGCGGAGCTGGCCCTGGACGCCGAGCTGGTGACCCTGGCCTGCGACCGCCACCGCGGCATCGGGGGCGACGGACTGATCCGCGCCGTGCGCTCCGAGGCGATCCCGGAGGGCAGGGCCGTCCTGGACGCGGCCCCCGATGCCGAGTGGTTCATGGACTACCGCAACAACGACGGATCCGTCGCCGAGATGTGCGGCAACGGGGTCCGGGTGTTCGTCCACTACCTGGTCCAGCGCGGCCTCGCCGAGGTCCCCGAGGGGGACGTCCTGCGCATCGGCACCCGCGCCGGCGTGAAGACCGTGGCCCGCACCGACTCCGGCTACGCCGTGGACATGGGGCCGTGGACCTTCCTCGACGGGGAGGCGGCCCGGTCCCGCGGCTCTGACGCCGTGGTGACGGCCGAGGGGCTGAAGGTGCCCCGCCCCGCGCTGTCGATCGGCATGGGCAACCCGCACACCGTCGTGGCGCTCGCGGAGGGGGAGAAGCTCGACCAGCTCGCCCTGCACACCGCTCCCGTCGTGCGCCCGGAGCCCGCGGACGGGACCAACGTCGAGTTCGTGGTCCCCGGCGACGGCGACGACGACGGCGTGGGCCGGGTGCGGATGCGCGTGCACGAGCGCGGCGTGGGCGAGACGCAGTCCTGCGGGACCGGGGCGTG
>NZ_JBISWK010000188.1:0-21151 GCF_044462205.1 Kocuria rhizosphaericola
CGCCGCGGCGCCCGACCAGTGGCTCGTGCAGGTGCCCGGAGGGGTCGTCTCCGTGACGTTCGTCCCGGCGCCCGACGGCGCCGAGCACGTGGTGCTCGCCGGACCGGCCGTGCTGGTGGCCGAGGGCACGTTCGTCTGAGCGCCGCGGCCCGGCCCGCCGCCCGGAACGGTCCGTCAGTCCCGGCGCTCGACCAGCAGCACCCGGAACCCCTTGTCCGTCGTGTGCCGGGAGACCCGGAAGCCGCCGCCCAGGGCGGTGCCGAGCCACTTCTGCAACGAGTCGGCGCCGAGGTTCTTCTGCACCACCAGCCACGCCGTTCCGCCGACGGCCAGCCGCGGGAGCCACTGGAGCAGCAGCTCGTGCAGCTGCTGCTTGCCGATCCGGATGGGCGGATTGGACCAGATGGTGTCGAAACGCCGGTCGGCGGGCACCTGCTCCGGGAGCAGCGTCTCCACGCCGGCCAGCCCCAGGGCCGCGGCGTTGTCCCGGGTGAGCCGCAGGGAGCGCTCGTTGACGTCCACGGCCGTGACGCGGGCCTTCGGGGCGGAACCGGCCAGGCTCAGCGCGATCGGGCCCCAGCCGCAGCCGAGGTCCAGGAGCTCCGCGCCGGTGGGATCGGGAACATTTTCCAGCAGCACGGACGTTCCCTTGTCGAGGCCTCGCGGGCTGAACACCCCGTTGGAGGTCTGCAGCACGACCTCCCGCCCCCGCAGGGTCACGGCCACGGAGCGCCGCACCTCGGGCGCCGAGGGGTCCTCGGAGAAGTAGTGCTCGGTCCCCGGGTTCGGGGTCGCCGGGCCGGTCACGGGATCGGGGGAGTCGGGACGCGATGCCATAGCGCCCCATGCTACCGACAGCGACCGCCCGGCCCGCCGCGGACGCCGACCCCGCTCCGGCGGGAACGTCCGGACCCGCCGCAGGATGTCCGGCGCCACCACTAGAATGAACCGATCAGCAGCTCGTCCGAAAGGAACCATGACCCACCCCCGCGAAACCCCTGCCGAGCCCCGCGCCGCCGCGGAGCCCGAGAACGGCCTGAGCCGGCAGGACCTGGAGGACGTCGTCGAGCGCGTGCTGTCCCGGGCCCGCGCCCGGGAGCAGGCCGCCGGGCAGGACGCCGCCCCCGAGGACGACTCCACCGCGCCGGGCCGGTTCTCCGGCCGGGCCCGCGAGCTCGCCGACGCCGAGGACGGGCACACCGTCCACGACGGCGACCAGCAGGACCTCGAGGAGCGCCGCGCCCTGCGCCGCGTCGCGGGGCTGTCCACCGAGCTCGAGGACGTCACCGAGCTCGAGTACCGCCAGCTGCGCCTGGAGCGCGTGGTGCTGGCCGGACTGTGGACGGAGGGCACCCTCGCCGAGGCCGAGAACTCCCTGCGGGAACTGGCCGCGCTCGCCGAGACCGCGGGCTCCGAGGTGCTCGACGGCATCGTCCAGCGCCGGCCCAAGCCGGACCCGGCCACGTACCTGGGCTCGGGCAAGGCCAAGGAGCTGCGGGACATCGTCGCCGCGACCGGCGCGGACACCGTCGTCGTGGACTCCGAGCTCGCCCCCTCCCAGCGGCGCGGGCTCGAGGACGTCGTGAAGGTCAAGGTCATCGACCGCACGGGTCTGATCCTCGACATCTTCGCCCAGCACGCCAAGTCGAAGGAGGGCAAGGCCCAGGTCGAGCTCGCCCAGCTCGAGTACCTGCTCCCGCGCCTGCGCGGCTGGGGCGAGTCCCTGTCCCGCCAGGCCGGCGGCCGCGCCGCCGCCGGTGAGGGCATCGGCTCCCGCGGCCCCGGCGAGACCAAGATCGAGCTGGACCGCCGCCGGATCCGCACCCGCATGGCCAAGCTGCGCCGTGAGATCGCCGCCATGAAGCCGGCCCGCGAGACCAAGCGGCTCAACCGCCGCCGCCACTCCGTGCCGTCCGTGGCGATCGCCGGCTACACCAACGCGGGCAAGTCCTCGCTGCTGAACCGGCTCACGGACGCGGGGGTGCTCGTGGAGAACGCCCTGTTCGCGACCCTGGACCCCACGGTCCGCCGCGCGCAGACGCCGGACGGCATCGGCTACACGCTCTCGGACACGGTCGGCTTCGTCCGCTCGCTGCCCACCCAGCTGGTCGAGGCGTTCCGCTCCACCCTCGAGGAGGTCGCCGACTCCGACCTGATCCTGCACGTGGTGGACGCCTCCCACCCGGACCCGGAGGGGCAGATCCGCGCGGTGCGCCAGGTCTTCACGGACATCGACGCCCAGAACATCCCGGAGATCATCGCCCTGAACAAGGTGGACGCCGCCGACCCGTTCGTGGTCGAGCGGATCAAGCAGCGCGAGCGCAACGTGGTGGTGGTCTCCGCCCGCACGGGGGAGGGCATCGAGGAGCTGAGGCAGCGGATCAGCGAGTCCATCCCGCGCCCCGAGACGGTGCTGGAGCTGCTGGTCCCGTACCAGCGCGGTGACGTGGTCAGCCGGCTGCACGACTGGGACGCCGAGATCCTGCGCACCGAGCACCTGCCCGAGGGCACCCACCTGCTCGTGAAGGTCCGCGAGGACCTCGCGGCCGAGCTCGCGGAGTTCGCCCCCGAGCACGCTCCCGGCTTCGGCGCCGAGAGCGCCTGAGCGCGTGTCCGCCGCATTCGTGGACGAGGCCGGGCACGACGTCTCCGCCGTGCGCCCCGAGACCCTGCCGGGGGCGAAGGACGCCCTGGCCCTGCTGGACACCGCCGTCACCGCGATGGGCGGGCAGGTCCGGGACGGCCAGCGGCTGATGACCGCCAAGGTCGCCGAGGCTCTGGACCGCGGCCGGCACCTGCTGGTCCAGGCGGGGACCGGCACCGGCAAGTCCCTCGCGTACCTGGCCCCGCTCGTCGAGCACGCCCAGCACGCGGACAAGCCCGTGGTCGTGGCCACGGCGACGCTCGCGCTGCAGTCGCAGATCGTGGGCCGGGACGTGCCGCGGCTGCTGGCCGCCCTCGAGGGCGAGCTCGAGCGCGACGTGGACGTCGCCCTGCTCAAGGGCCGCAGCAACTACGCGTGCCTGCACAAGCTCGAGGGCGGCTATCCGTCCGACGACGAGCCCGGCGCGCTGTTCGCGCTGCCCGACGCCGCCCCGCACCCCGGCGCGCCGCAGCCGGCGGCCGCCGAGAACCCCGGGCGGCTGGGCCAGGAGGTCCAGCGCCTCCGGGAGTGGGCCCGGGTCACCGGGACGGGCGACCGGGACGAGGTGCTCCCTGGCGTCAGCGACCGCGCCTGGCGCCAGGTGTCCGTCACGGCCAAGGAGTGCCTGGGCCGCAGCTGCCCCCTGTTCGAGGACTGCTTCGCCGAGCTCGCCAAGCAGCGGGCCGGTGAGGCCGACATCGTCATCACCAACCACGCCCTGCTCGCGATCAACGCGTTCGAGGGGATCACCGTGCTGCCCGAGCACGACGTCGTGGTCATCGACGAGGCCCACGAGCTCCAGGACCGGGTGACGGGCGCCGTCACCGGCCAGCTCTCCGCGGCCATGGTGCGCTCGGCCGCGTCGTCCGTGCGCAAGCACACCTCCGCGAGCTCCGACTCCCTCACGGCCGGGGCCGCCAACCTCGAGGCCGCCCTGACGGGCGCCCCGGCCGAGCTGCTGCACCGCGGCCTCGGCGACGCCCAGGCGGCGGCCGTGGCCCAGATCCGGGACGCCGCCCGCACCGTCATGACCGAGTCCAAGGCCGGTGCCGGGGAGAAGGACGGGGACGCCGGCCGGCAGATGGCCCGCTCCCGGGTGAGCGACGTCCTCGACCTGGCCGAGCGGATCCTCGCCGCCGAGGAGCACCGGGAGGTGCTGTGGATCTCCCGGCAGGGCGGCTGGGAGCCCGGCCGCGGCTACGTCCCCGCCGAGGACACCGACCCGGCGACCCTGCACGTGGCCCCGCTCAGCGTGGCCGGCACCCTGCGGGAGGGGCTCTTCGACGGGCGCACCGTGGTGCTCACCTCCGCGACCCTGTCCGTCGGCTCGTCCTTCGACTCCGCGGCCGGCGCCCTCGGCCTGCGCGGCGACGGCGCCCCCCGCTGGGAGGGCGTGGACGTCGGCAGCCCGTTCGACTACCCGAGGCAGGGCATCCTCTACCTCGCCAAGCACCTGGAGAAGCCCGGCCGTCGCCTCACGGAGGCCCAGCTGGACGAGATGCTGGCCCTGCTGGAGGCCTCCCGGGGCGGGGCCCTGGGGCTCTTCTCCTCCCGCCGGGCGGCGGAGGAGGCGGCCGAGGCCCTGCGCGAGCGCACCGACCTGCCCATCCTGTGCCAGGGGGAGTCGTCGCTGGCGGGACTCGTCCAGGAGTTCACCGACGACCCGTCCACGAGCCTGTTCGGCACGATGAGCCTGTGGCAGGGCGTCGACGTCCCGGGTGCCTCGTGCCGGCTCGTGATGATCGACCGGATCCCCTTCCCGCGCCCGGACGACCCGCTGGCGAGCGCCCGCAGCCGGGCCGCGGAGCGGGCCGGCGGCAACGGGTTCATGTCCGTCTCCGCAACGCACGCGGCCGTTCGGCTCGCCCAGGGGGCCGGGCGGCTCATCCGCGCGGGCGGGGACCGGGGCGTCGTGGCGATCCTGGACTCCCGGATCGCGACCGCCCGCTACGGCGGTTTCCTGCGTGGGTCCCTGCCGCCGCTGTGGACCACCACGGACCGCTCCGTGGTGCTCGGGGCGCTGCAGCGGCTCGCCACGGGCTGAGCACGCGTCCGGCGCGCACCGAGCACGTCCTGACCGCGCGCTGCGCCCGGACGGGACCGGGCCCCCGCCGACGGCGGGGGCCCGGGCACCGGGGGCGTGCAGCGGCTCAGAGGCTGCGCAGCACCGAGACGACCTTGCCCATGACGGTGGCGTGGTCGCCGAGGATCGGCTCGTACCGTGTGTTCTGCGGCAGCAACCACGTGTGGCCGTCCCGCTGGCGGAACGTCTTGACGGTCGCCTCGTCGTCGAGCAGGGCCGCCACGATGTCCCCGTTGTCGGCGGCGCTCTGCCGGCGCACCACGACCCAGTCGCCGTCGCAGATCGCGGCGTCGATCATCGAGTCGCCCTTGACGCGCAGCATGAACAGCTCGCCGTGCCCGACCAGCTGGCGGGGCAGCGCGAGGACGTCCTCGACGGACTGCTCGGCCGTGATCGGCCCGCCGGCGGCGATGTGGCCGACCAGCGGGACCATCGTCACGTCCGCCGAGGTGGACAGCTCGGCCACGGCGTCGTGGGCGGCGGGGCGCGCGGTGCGGCCGGTGGGCGCCGCGGCGGCCTCGTGCGACGGCTCGGCGGGTTCCGAGCCGTCGGTACCGCGCAGCTGCAGCGGCGTGAGCACCTCCATGGCCCGGGGCCGCTTGGGGTCGCGGCGCAGATAGCCCAGTTTCTCGAGCTGGGAGAGCTGGTGGGTCACGCTCGAGAGCGAGGCCAGGCCCACGAGGTCCCCGATCTCCCGCATGGACGGCGGATAGCCGTGCTCGGCGATGGAGCGCTGGATGGCCTCGAGGATGGTGCGCTGGCGCACGCTGAGTCCGCGGCTGCGCGAGCGCGCCCCGGAGCGGGCGCCCCGCGCGCGGGGCTCCTCGGGGGTGGGGGCCTGGGCCATGGGAGCGTCGTCCTTTCCCGTCCGGCTGCCGGTGCCGCCGGTGTGCGCGGACCCGGTTCCGATGTCGGACCCGGGTGGTTCGATGGGTCCCGGTCGGAAGGCGCCAGGGGGTCCGCGGCGCGCGCCGGCCCGAGGCCCGAACACGCCCTCAGCCTAGGCGACACGCCGTGCGTGTTCAAACATATGTACGACCCGGTGTCGACAGCGTTCGCAGACACGTGCTAGACATGGGTCATCGGTATTCGAAAGTATGTTCGATCGAATGGAGGCCCCGAGAGGTCGTCGACCGGACCGGTGTTCGAGATCGCCCGCTCCGCGCGGGAACGTCAAGGAGTTCATGTCATGAGTGCCAGTGCCACCCTCAGCGCCGTCGTCGCGCGCCGCCACGGATCCGCAGGAGCCGCGGGAGGCCTCGGCCGAGCGGCCCGGCGTGCTCGCTCCGCGCGCTCCCGCACCCCGCTGACCCTGACCCGCCGCGGCCGCCTGGTGTTCCTGGGGCTGCCCGTCCTCGCCGGCTCCGCCGCCCTGGTCGTGCTCGCGGTGATCTTCCTCGTCCCCTCGACGGCCACGGCCACGAGCGAGCCCGTCCTGGGATCAGGGACGGAGCAGACCACCGTGTTCCCCGGGCAGAGCCTGTGGGAGCTCGCCGTGACCGCCGACCCGGACCGGGACCCGCGGGAGGTCATGGACGAGATCGTGGAGCTCAACGACCTGGACAGCTCCGTGCTCGTGGCGGGCCAGCTCCTCGAGGTCCCGGCCGCCTGAGCCGCCCACCCCGAGCCGGACGGCCGGCGCGCGGCCCTGGGCCGGAGCACCGGGGCGGAGCACTAAACTGTTCGGGTGACGCAGAACCTGGACCGACTCAACGCCCTCCCGCTCCGCGACGACCTGCGCGGCAAGATGCCGTACGGCGCCCCGCAGCTCGACGTCGCCGTGGCGCTCAACACGAATGAGAACACCCATCCGGTCCCGGTGGACGTGCACGCGGCGATCGTCCAGGAGGTGACGGAGGCGGCCCGGACCCTCAACCGGTACCCGGACCGAGAATTCACCGCCCTGCGCGAGGAGCTCGCCGCGTACCTCGGCCACGGGCTCGGGGCCGAGAACCTGTGGGCGGCCAACGGCTCCAACGAGATCCTGCAGCAGATCCTGCAGGCCTTCGGCGGCCCCGGCCGCACCCTGCTCAGCTTCGTCCCCACCTACTCGATGTACCCGCTGCTGGCCTCCGGGACGCACACCGGCTTCGTCGCGGGGGAGCGCGCGGCCGACTTCGGCCTGGCCGCGGAGTCCGCCGCCGAGCAGGTGCGCCGGCACCGCCCGGACGTCGTCTTCCTGTGCTCGCCCAACAATCCGACGGGCACGGCGCTGGGCGCCGACGTGGTCACCGCCGTGTACGAGGCGGGGGAGGAGTTCAACACGGTCGTGGTGGTCGACGAGGCGTACGCCGAGTTCTCCCACGGCGGCACCCCCACCGCGCTCACGCTGCTCGAGGGCCGGCCCCGCCTGATCGTCTCCCGCACCATGAGCAAGGCGTTCGCGCTCGCCGGCGCCCGCCTGGGCTACTTCGCGGCGGCACCCGAGGTCGCCGACGCCGTGCGCCTCGTCCGGCTGCCCTACCACCTGTCGGCCGTCACCCAGGCCACGGCCCTCGCGGCGCTGCGCCACTCGGGGTCGCTGCTGGCCAACGTGGAAGACATCAAGAGGCAGCGCGACCGGATCGTCGACGAGCTCGAGCGCCTCGGGCTCGAGCCCTCCGAGTCGGACTCGAACTTCGTGTTCTTCGGCGGCATGGCGGACTCCCGGGCCATGTGGGAGGCGCTGCTCGAGGACGGGGTGCTCGTGCGGGACGTCGGGATCCCCGGCCACCTGCGGGTCACCGCCGGCACCGAGGAGGAGACCACCGCGTTCCTCACCAGCATGGAGCGCATCGTCTCCGGCGGTTGAGCAGTCCGGGCCGGGCCCTCCCCGACCCGGATAGCATGGAAGCAGACCACCCCCGGGCCCGAGCCGCCGCCCCGCGGCCCGGCCCGGACCCACCGCGGCCCGCCGACGGCCGTGCCGCGCCCGCGAGGAGTTCCCACCGAATGAGCGACCAGACCCCCACCGGCACCCGTGCGCCCCGCCGCGCCGCCCTGGAGCGGCGCACGAGCGAGTCCTCGGTGTCCGTCGAGATCGACCTCGACGGCACCGGCGAGAACGACATCGACACCTCCGTGCCGTTCTACGACCACATGCTGACCGCGCTGTCGAAGCACTCCCTGATCGACATGCGCATCCGGGCCACCGGGGACACCCACATCGACGTCCACCACACCGTCGAGGACACCGCGATCGTCCTCGGGGACGCCCTGCGCCAGGCGCTGGGCGAGAAGGCCGGGATCCGCCGCTTCGGCGAGGCGACCGTCCCGCTGGACGAGGCCCTGGCCAACGCCGTGGTCGACATCTCCGGCCGGCCCTACGTGGTGCACACGGGGGAGCCGGAGGGCCAGCAGTACCACCTCATCGGCGGGCACTTCACCGGCTCCATGGTCCAGCACGTCTTCGAGTCCCTCGCCCACCACGCCGGGATCTGCCTGCACGTCACGCTGCTGGCCGGCCGGGACCCGCACCACATCGCCGAGGCCCAGTTCAAGGCCGTGGCCCGTGCCCTGCGCCAGGCCGTGGAGCCCGATCCCCGGGTGCACGGCATCCCGTCCACGAAGGGCGCCCTGTGAACGACGACGACACCACCACGACCCGCGGCGGCGACCGGCCCACCGTCACGGTGCTCGACTACGGCGCGGGCAACGTCCGCTCGGCAGTGCGCGCCCTGGAGGCCGCCGGCGCGGACGTGGTGCTCAGCGCCGACCCCGAGGCGGTGCTCGACGCCGACGGCCTCGTGGTCCCCGGCGTCGGGGCGTTCGCCGCCGTCATGGAGGGGCTGCGCTCCGTGGACGGGCTGCGCCTCATCGGCCGCCGCCTGGCCGGCGGCCGCCCCGTGCTGGGCATCTGCGTGGGGCTGCAGGTCCTCTTCGAGTCCGGGGTGGAGCACGGCCGGCAGACCGAGGGCATGGGCGAGTGGCCCGGCGTCGTCGAACGGCTGAAGGCCGACGTGGTCCCGCACATGGGCTGGAACACGGTCGAGCCGCCCGAGGGCTCGGTGCTGTTCCGGGGGATCGAGGACGAGCGGTTCTACTTCGTGCACTCCTACGGGGTGCAGGAGTGGGACTTCCCGCAGAGCATCGAGAAGATGCGGCCGCCGCAGGTGACCTGGTCCGACCACGGCGGGCGCTTCGTCGCGGCCGTGGAGAACGGCCCCCTGTGCGCCACGCAGTTCCACCCGGAGAAGTCGTCCGAGGCCGGCATCCAGCTGCTGCGCAACTGGCTCGGCACCCTGCCGCGCACGGGACGCCTGGACCACCTCAAGGCCGGTGACCCGCTGGGCGGGGACACCCTGGCCGGCCGGCCGACCCTGGAGACCGGGGACGGGCCGGCGTGAGCGCCGCCGTCCTCGTGATGGTGGCCGGGGCCTTCGTGGCCGGCGGTGCCATCTCCTTCCACCAGCAGCACAAACCGCTCTGGACGGTCGTGCTCCTGGCCGTGATCGCCGCGGGCCTGGTCGGCTACGGCTGGTACGCCTGGTTCCAGGGCCGCTGAGCACCTCCCGTCCGTCCGACACCCCGACCACCGAGAAGAGAGATCCCATGCCCCTGAGCGAGACCCCCCGCCTCCAGCTGCTGCCCGCCGTCGACGTCGCCGACGGCCAGGCCGTGCGCCTGGTCCAGGGCGAGGCCGGCTCCGAGACCGGCTACGGCGACCCGCTCGAGGCCGCCCTCGCGTGGCAGGAGGCCGGCGCCGAGTGGATCCACCTCGTGGACCTCGACGCCGCCTTCGGCCGCGGCGACAACATCGACGTGCTGCGCCGCGTCGCCGCCGAGCTCGAGCTGAAGGTCGAGATGTCCGGCGGCATCCGCGACGACGCCTCGCTGGAGCGGGCGCTGTCCCTGGACCCCGCCCGGATCAACCTGGGCACCGCGGCCCTCGAGAACCCCGACTGGACGCAGAAGGTCATCGCCGAGCACGGCGACGTCATCGCGGTGGGCCTCGACGTGCGGGGCACCGTCCTCGCCGCCCGCGGCTGGACCGAGGAGGGCGGGGACCTCTGGGAGGTCCTGGACCGCCTCGAGGACCACGGCTGCGCCCGCTACGTGGTCACCGACGTCACCAAGGACGGCACCCTCAAGGGCCCCAACCTCGAGCTGCTGAAGGAGGTCGCGACCCGCACCGACAAGCCCGTGGTCGCCTCCGGCGGGATCTCCTCCCTCGAGGACCTCGCGGCCCTGCGCACCCTCGTGCCCTCGGGCGTCGAGGGCGCGATCGTGGGCAAGGCCCTCTACGCGGGCCGGTTCACCCTCGAGGAAGCCCTCGACGTGGCGGGCCGACCGGGAGCGCGGTGACCGAGCGGCCCCTGCCCGGGCACATCGCCGCCCAGCTCGCGGGCGCGGGCGGGGCTGAGGACACCGGCGGCCAGGCCTGGGCCGGGCGCAACCTGGGGGAGGGCACCAGCCACACCCACCGGTTCCCCGACGACGACGGCGCCGCCGTCCCGGCCGTGCTGCGGGCCCTCCAGGACCTGCGCGCGGGGGAGGCGGACGAGTCCTCCGTGGTCGCCGCGCTCGCGGGGACCCGGGTGTTCGTGCCCGTGGTGGCAGAGGTCTCGGCCTCGACCGTGACGGAGGCCGGTCTCGTAGCCGACAAGGAGGCCGACATGGCGCTCGTCTCCCTGCGGGCCGCGGACGGCCGGCAGGTGCTGCCGGTCTTCACCTCCACGGCGGCGCTCACGGACTGGCACGCCCGGGCGCGGCCGGTGGCCACGGACGTCCGCCGGGCGGCCGTGGCCGCGGTCAAGGACGGCACCCAGCTGCTCGTGCTCGACCCCGGCGCGGACCTCCCGTTCGTGGTGCGCCGACCGGCCCTCTGGGCACTGGCCCAGGGCAGGCCCTGGACACCCTCCTACCGCAGCCAGGCCGTCGAGGAGGCCGTCCGGCGCTGCGCCGCCGACCTGCCGGGCGTGCTCGGGGTGGCGACGGCACCCGGGGACGGGGTGGCCGTGCGCGCCGCGGACGGGGCGCTCGTCCGGGGCGGCGGCGCGGGCCCGGAGCTCGCCGTCGTGCTGTCCCTGCGGGCCGGACTCGACCGGGGACGGCTGGACGACGTCGTCGCCCGGTTCCAGGCCCGGCTGAGCGTCGAGCCGGCCCTCGCGGAGGACGTGGACTCGATGCAGCTGCGTCTCACGACAGCGGGCTGACCCGGGGAACCCGGATCAGCCCGCGAAGGACGACGGCGCCGGTACTCAGCTGACCGGACCCGTGAACCGCTCGCCGGGCCCCTGGCCGGGGGCGTCCGGGTAGCGCGAGGCCTCGCGGAAGGCGAGCTGGAGGGTGCGCAGGCCGTCGCGCAGCGGAGCGGCGTGCTGCGAGCCGATCTCCGGGGCCGCGGCGGTGACGAAACCGGCCAGCGCGGTGATGAGCTTGCGCGCCTCGTCGAGGTCCTTGAGCTCCTCGGCGTCCTCGCCGGCGGCGAGCCCGCACTTCACGGCGGCCGCGCTCATGAGGTGCACGGCCGCGGTCGTGATGACCTCGATGGCGGGGACCTCCGCGATGTCGCGCATCTGCTCGTCGACGGCGCTGACCGTCTCCTGCGGGATCTCCTGGCCGGACCGTGCGGCGTCGTCGTCGAAGCGGAAGGTGTTCTCGGAAGTCATGGCCCAACTCTGCCACACCCCCGGCCGCCGCCCGCACTATCCTGCAGGGGAGGCCGGGAGCCGGCCGGAAGGGGGCGGGGACACCGTGTGGATCGGGTGGATCGAGTTCGACGTGCTCCTGGGGGACGTCCACTCCCTCAAGGCCAAGCGCTCCGTGGTGCGGCCCCTCGTCGCGGAGCTGCGCCGCCGCTTCCCGGTGACCGCCGCCGAGGTCGGCCACCTCGACCTCCACCGCCGGGCCCTCGTGGGCACCGCCGTGGTCGCGGCGGACGCCGCCCGCCTCGTCGAGCTCCTCGACGAGGTCGAGCGCTTCGTGGCCGCCCGGCCGGAGACGGAGCTGCTCTCGGCCCGCCGGGCCCTGCACAGCACCGAGGACGAGTGAGGCGCCGGCACGACCGTCGTTTCCCGAACCCGCCGCCCATGGGCTAGACTGGTCGGCAGTGTGCAAGTGGAGGAGACTCCCACCCGCGCCGGCCACGGTCCCCGAGCCTCTCGGAGGACCGGAGCACGGCCGCCGGGTCCGCGACGACATCGTCCGCACGACGGCACGGCCGGGACATCCCGCGTCCGTTACGTCACGCAGTGCGTCACCCCACGGGGAACGCAGCGATGAGCCTCCGCTTGCCGACCGCAGCGGGGGCTTTTGTCGTTGCGGACCGGACCGAACCATGAGGTCCCCGGAAACCTCCGGGCGATCACGCAGAGCATCAGGAGCACGGCATTAGCGATCCACGTATCAATGACAGAATCCGAGTCCCCGAAGTCCGTCTCGTCGGACCCGCAGGCGAGCAGGTCGGCATCGTCCGCGTCGAGGACGCACTGAGGCTGGCCCGCGAATCGGATCTCGATCTGGTCGAGGTGGCGCCCAACGCCAAGCCGCCGGTGGCCAAGCTCATGGACTTCGGCAAGTACAAGTACGAAGCCGCGGTCAAGGCCCGGGAGTCGCGCAAGAACCAGACGAACACGGTCCTCAAGGAGGTCCGGTTCCGGCTCAAGATCGACACCCACGACTACGAGACCAAGGTCGGCCACGCCAAGCGGTTCCTCGGCGCCGGCGACAAGGTCAAGGCCATGATCCAGTTCCGCGGTCGCGAGCAGCAGCGCCCCGAGATGGGCGTCCGCCTGCTCGAGCGCTTCGCGAACGACGTCGCGGAGGTCGGCGCGGTCGAGTCGAGCCCCCGGGTCGACGGCCGCAACATGGTCATGGTCGTGGGCCCGCTGAAGAACAAGGCCGAGGCCAAGGCCGAGGCGCGCCGCCAGAAGCAGCGCGAGGAGGCGAAGTCCGAGAACGAGCGCAAGGCGAAGGACAAGGTCGACACGTCCTCCGCGGAGCCCGTGACCCAGACGATCGGGGACGCGTTCCCGGCCGAGCTGCGCGAGCGGGCCGGACAGGCCAAGGAGCCGGTGCAGCAGCCGGCAGCGGAGCCCGACGTCCAGGAGACGGCACCGGCCCCCGAGGCCCCGGAGACGGCGCAGCCCGCCGCCCCCGAGGCCGTCGAGGCCGCCGAGGCCCCGGCGCCCGAGGTCGCTGAGACCCCGGCGCCGAAGGCCGCTGAGACCCCGGCGCCGGAGGCCGCTGAGACCCCGGCGCCCAAGGCCGCCCCGAAGCCGCCGGCGCCCAAGGCTCCGGCCGCGGCACCGAAGGCTCCCCGGCCCGGGCCCAAGCCGGGTGCCAAGCCCGGGCCCCAGGCCTGAGCCCAGCACGACCATCCGCGCGAGCGGAGCAGAACTGACAGCGCCCCGTGGCGCGCAGCCGGTCCCGGCTGCGCGCCAGGGGCACCGTGGAGGTGCGGCGGACGTCGCCGCGCCCTCCGGTGGCCACCACCGGAAGAATCGCAAGGAGAGCGGCCCACATGCCGAAGATGAAGACCCACAGCGGGGCGAAGAAGCGCTTCAAGCTCACCGGTACCGGCAAGGTGAAGCGCCAGCAGGCCAACCGCCGCCACTACCTGGAGCACAAGTCCTCCCGGCTGACCCGTCGCCTGGCCTCCGACCAGATCGTGGCCCCCGGTGACGCCAAGGTCATCAAGAAGATGCTGGGCAAGTAGACCCCACCGCATCCGTTGGGGAGCCAGTCTCCCCGCCCCGCACAGATTTGACCTCCCGGCCGAGCGGCCGGGACCGAAGTGAAGGAGTACACACGTGGCACGTGTGAAGCGGGCGGTCAACGCCCACAAGAAGCGCCGGGAAATCCTCGAGCAGGCCTCCGGCTACCGCGGCCAGCGCTCGCGCCTGTACCGGAAGGCGAAGGAGCAGGTCACCCACTCGTTCGTCTACAGCTACAACGACCGCCGGAAGCGCAAGGGCGACTTCCGCCGGCTGTGGATCCAGCGCATCAACGCCGCGGCCCGCGCCAACGGCCTGACCTACAACCGCTTCATCCAGGGCCTCAAGGCCGCCGAGGTGGAGGTCGACCGCCGCATGCTCGCCGAGCTGGCCGTCAACGACCAGAACGCGTTCGCCGCGCTGGTCGAGGTCGCGAAGAAGGCCCTGCCGGAGGACACCTCCGCGCCGCGCGAAGCCGCCGTCTGAGCCCAGTCGGAGCAGTGAACCTCACGGAGCGCCTGGCCGCCCAGCCGATGTCCAACCCCCGAGCCGATCGGGTCAGGGACGTCGCGGGACTGGCCGGGCGCTCCGCGCGTTCCAAGCGCGGGCTGTTCCTCGCCGAGGGCCCGCAGAACGCCCCCGAGGCCCTCGCCCGGCACCTGGAGTCGCCGTGCGTGGACGCCGTCTACGTCACCGAGGACGCCCTGGGCCGGCACCCGGACATCACGGCTCTCCTCGAGCGCGTGGCCGAGGACCGCTCCGTGTTCGTCCGCCTCGTGACGCGAGAGGTCCTCGCCGCCATGAGCGACGCGGTGACCCCGCAGGGCGTCGTCGTCGTGTGCCGCCCCCTCGACACCGACCTCGGGACCGTGATCGCCGCCCGGCCCCGGCTCGTGGCCGTGCTGGCCCGGGTGCAGGACCCCGGCAACGCCGGGACCGTGCTGCGCGCGGCGGACGCCGCGGGCGCGGACGCGGTGGTGCTCACCGCCGGCAGCGTGGACGTCTACAACCCCAAGACCGTGCGCTCGACCGCCGGGTCCCTCTTCCACCTGCCCGTGGTGGTGGGCGCCGACCTGGCCGCGCTGCTCGGTGCCGCCCGCGCCGCGGGCTGCGGCGTGCTGGCCGCCGACGGCCACGGCGAGGTCGACCTCGACGGGCTCCAGGACGCCTCCGCCGCCCGCGCCGCCGGCGCCGACGGCGTCGAGGCCGCCTACGACCTGGCCCGGCCCACCGTGTGGGTGTTCGGCAACGAGGCCCGGGGCCTGTCGGAGGAGGAGAAGGCGCTGGCCGACCACCGCGTCGCCGTGCCGGTGCACGGACGGGCGGAGTCCCTCAACGTGGGCACCGCCGCCACCGTGTGCCTCTACGCCTCGGCCCGCGCCCAGCGGCGCCCCCGCTCCGGGGACGGGCGCTGAGCCGATGACCGCGCCCCTGCCCGCCGCGTACCGCACCCAGGTGGTCGGCGCCGCCCTCCTCGACGACGCCGACCGGCCCACGGCCTTCCTCGCGGCGCAACGGGCCTACCCCGAGGCCCTCCGGGGCCTGTGGGAGTTCCCGGGCGGCAAGCAGGAGCCGGACGAGAGCTGCGAGCAGGCCCTGGTGCGCGAGTGCGCCGAGGAGCTCGGCGTGCACGTCCGGCTCCTCGCGGAGGTGCACGGCCCGCACGCCCAGGGCTGGCCGCTCAAGGACACCGCGGCGATGCGGGTCTGGACGGCCGTGGCGGCCGGCGGCGACCCGCGGCCCGTGGTGGGGGAGGACCACCTCGCCGTGCGGTGGCTCCCGCTGGAGGACGCCGGCGCCGCGCTCGCGCTGCCGTGGATCCCGGCCGACCTGCCGATCGTGCACGCCCTGCTGGACCAGCTCGCCTCCTGACCCCCGCCCCCCCCTCCGCCGAACTCACCGCTGCGACCCGAAACCGCGGTTCTTGTTCTCGCCTCTGGGGCTGATCCGGTGAGTTCGGCTGGGGGGCCCAGAGATGGGGGGCCAGCGATGGGGAGCGCAGCGGCGGGGAGGTCAGGGCCGGGGAACGCGGCCGCGGAGGGCCAGGTGGAGCCGGGCGACGAGCTGTTCGGGTTTCCGGGTGACCGTTTCCCAGTCGGTGCGCAGCACCGTCCAGCCCGCCCCGACCAGGGCGAGTTCCCGCCGCCGTTCCGCGTAGAGCACCTCACCGGTCGGCGTGTCCAGGAAGTACTTGACGCGGCCGTCGAACTCGAGGACCACGCGGGCCTCGAGCCAGGCGAAGTCGGCCCGGTACACGCCCCTGCAGGTCCGGATGGTCGGTTGCGACACGAAGGGCGGCAGCGCGGACTGCAGCAGCACGATCCGGGTGAGCGACTCGCCCGGCGACTCCGAGAGCGGGTCCGCGAGATCCAGGGCGTTCCGGGCTCGCCGCACGCCCCGGTGACCGGGCAGCCGGGCCAGCCGCGCCGTGAGCCCGCCCGGATCCACCCCCGCGGCCAGGGCCTGGTCCAGGACCACCACGGCGGCACCCAGCGGGAGGAACCGGGCGCAGTCCAGCGCGGTCCGCTGCGGGGTGGTGAGCAGCAGCCCGTTGCGCTCGGCGACGTCGTCGTCGGGCAGACGGCCGCTGTGGTGGTGGGCCGCCCGGTCGGTGCTGCGGGTGCCGAGGCCGGGGCCGTGGAGCACCTGCGGCGCCCCGGGGTCCCGCAGCAGGCGCCAGCCGTGGAGCAGCGCCGCCGAGTCCCGGCAGAACACCGGAGGAGCCACCGCGGTGCGGGCCACGGCGACGTGCCTCTGCACCGTCCGGTCCCGGTCGTCCAGGGCGTGCCACCAGGCGGAGCCGGCGTAGACGCCGTGGGCCACCCGGTGCAGGGCACCTGCCCGGACGAGGCGCTGGGCGCCGGTGGAGGAGACGCCCATGGTCTGCAGGTCGGCCAGGGTCAGCAGCCGGGGCGGGAACACGGTCATGCACGGATCCTGCGCCGCGTCGACGCGCCCGGACACGGCCCGGGACCGCTCTGTGGAGCAGGGGCTGCGTGACCCCCCGACCTGCAGTGCAGATGGAGGACCGCCCACCCACCGCACCCCACCCCACCGCCGGGCTCACCGGTTCGCCCCGAGAGGGCAGCACATCCATCCCCGTCTCGGGCAGAAGCGGTGAGTTCGGCGAAGGGGGGACGCGGGGAGGGCGGTGTCAGCGGCCGTCCGGCGAACGGTAGCCGCCGTCGGCGAGGCCCGCCCGCACCTCGAAGGGGTTGCGCAGCGCCGGGTGCCCGCAGCGCAGCACCGACCACCCCGCGGCCACGAGGTAGGCCGGCAGGAACGGCAGGCCCAGGCACCTCGCCCACTGGCTCGCGTGGCGCGACTCGTGGGCCAGCAGCCGGGGACGGGCCGCGACGTCGTCGATCCCGGCCCGGAACAGGACGACGTTGCCCACGGTGAAGGCCCCCGCCTTCGGCAGCCGGGGCCGGTAGCCGAACCCCAGGATCAGCCCCTCCGGCCCGCGGACCACCCTCGTGCGCGTGGCCGCGGCGACCAGCAGCCCCAGCGGCGTCGACAGGTTCGTCATGTTCCACACCTGCCGCAGGCGTGCCGTGCGGCTCAGTTCGGGCGTCATGGGACCAGCGTAGATCCGCTCAGTGCGCCCCGCCCAGGTTGAGGACCACCACGCCCGCGATCACCAGGGAGACCCCCACCACCTTGGTCACGGTGAGGGGCTCGCCGAGGAACGCGGCGCCGATCGCCACGATCGCCGCGGTGCCCAGCCCGGACCACATGGCGTAGGCGACCCCCACCGGGATGGTCCGCAGCGTCTGGGCCAGCAGCGCGAACGCCACGCCGTACATGCCCAGGCTGCCCACGGTGGGCCACAGCCGGCTGAACCCGTCGGTGTACTTCAGCAGCGAGGTGCCGATGACCTCGGCGGTGATCGCCAGGGCCAGGAACAGGTAGGGCACAGGCGGGGCTCCTTCGGGGTGGACGGCGGGGTGCTCCAGTCCTACCAGGTCCGTGCCGGGAACGACGTGGTGCGGGACGGGTGGGCGGCCCGTGAGGCATGTGCCATAGACTGGGATCCGCCCGCGATCCGTGCCGATCCGGGCTTTCCCGTGGCATCTGTCACAAGAAACACGTAACAGCGTGCCCGGACGAAGCCGTCCCCGAGCCGAAGAAGTCGCCAGCTGATGTCTGAACTGCCACCCGAGACCGCCCCGAGCGGCGTGGTCGACCCGACCGACGAGGCCGCGGTCTCCGCTGCGGTCGAGGCGGCCCTGACCGCCGTCGAGAACGCCGAGGACCTGGACGCGCTCAAGGAGGTGCGGCTCGCCCACGCGGGGGAGCGCTCGCCCCTGGCGCTGGCGAACCGGCGGATCGGCGCCCTGGACAAGTCGCAGAAGGCCGCCGCCGGCAAGCTGGTCGGCCAGGCCCGCGGGCGCGTCAACCAGGCGATCGCCGCCCGCACCACGGTGCTCGAGGAGGAGCGGGACGCCCGGATCCTCGTCGAGGAGGCCGTGGACGTCACCGCCGCCGGCCGGCGCCGGCGGCTGGGCGGGCGGCACCCGCTGACCAACCTCATGGAGCGCATCGGCGAGACGTTCGTGGCCATGGGCTGGGAGGTCGCCGACGGCCCCGAGGTCGAGTCCGAGTGGTACAACTTCGACTCCCTCAACTTCAAGCCGGACCACCCCGCCCGGGAGCTGCAGGACACGTTCTTCGTGGACCCGCCCGAGGCGCACCTCGTGCTGCGCACGCACACCTCGCCGGTGCAGATGCGCACGCTGCTGAACCGGGAGCTGCCGGTCTACGTCGTCGTCCCGGGGCGCACGTACCGCACCGACGAGCTCGACGCCACGCACACCCCCGTCTTCCACCAGGTGGAGGGGCTGGCCGTGGACGAGGGCCTGTCGATGGCCGACCTCAAGGGCACGCTCGAGCACTTCGCCCGGCAGATGTTCGGCCCGGAGGCGAGGATCCGGCTGCGGCCCAACTACTTCCCCTTCACCGAGCCGTCCGCGGAGCTGGACGTGTGGCACCCGAACGCCAAGGGCGGTCCGCAGTGGATCGAGTGGGGCGGGTGCGGCATGGTCCACCCGAACGTGCTGCGCGCGGCCGGCATCGACCCCGAGGTCCACTCGGGCTTCGCGTTCGGCATGGGCATCGAGCGGACCCTGATGTTCCGCAACAACGTCCCGGACATGCGCGACATGGTCGAGGGCGACGTCCGTTTCAGCGAGCACTTCGGGATGGAGATCTAGAGCATGCGAGTTCCTTTGTCATGGCTGCGCGAGCACGCCCCCGTCCCGGCGGGCGCGACCGCCGAGGACGTCCTGGCCACCCTCGTGAGGGTGGGCCTCGAGGAGGAGGACGTCCACCGCCCCGCGGACCACCTGAAGGGCCCGGTCGTGGTCGGCCAGGTGCTGTCCAAGGAGCCGGAGACCCACTCCAACGGCAAGACCGTCAACTGGTGCACCGTCCGCGTGGTCCCCGAGGGCCAGGAACAGACCCTGACCGGCAAGGGCATCGACCCCTCCGGCGTGCAGGGCGTGATCTGCGGGGCCCACAACTTCGAGATCGGGGACAAGGTCGTGGTGACCCTGCCCGGCGCCGTGCTGCCCGGGAACTTCACGATCTCGGCGCGCAAGACCTACGGTCACACCTCCGCCGGGATGATCGCCTCGGTGCGCGAGCTCGGCATCGGCGAGGACCACGACGGCATCCTGGTGCTCTCGACCCTCGGCCTGGACCCGGAGCTCGGGGCGGACGCCCTGGAGCTGCTCGGGCTCCACGACGAGGCCGCCGAGATCAACGTGACCCCGGACCGCGGCTACGCGTTCTCGATCCGGGGCGTGGCCCGTGAGTACTGCCACGCCGTGCACGAGCCCTTCACGGACCCGGCCGGCACCGTGGCCGCCCGGGTGCCCGCGCCCACCGGTGACGGGTTCCCCGTGGCCGTCGACGACGACGCCCCGATCCACGGCAGCCCCGGGTGCACCCGCTTCGTCGCGCGCACGGTGACCGGCATCGACGCGACCGCCCCCACGCCCCCGTGGCTGTCGGCGCGGCTGCGCCTGGCCGGGATCCGCTCGATCTCCCTGCCGGTGGACATCTCCAACTACGTGATGCTCGAGCTCGGCCAGCCGCTGCACTTCTACGACCTCGGCAAGCTGACCGGGGGCATCACCGTGCGCCGGGCCGCGCCGGGCGAGACCCTGGCGACCCTCGACGGGAAGCAGCGCGCCCTGGACCCCGAGGACCTGCTCATCACGGACGGCTCCGGGCCGATCGGGATGGCCGGGGTCATGGGCGGTGCCGCCACCGAGGTCTCGGACGGCACCGTCGACGTGCTCGTGGAGGCGGCCCGCTTCGACGAGATCTCGATCGCCCGCACCACCCGCCGGCACAAGCTCCCCTCGGAGGCGTCCAAGCGCTTCGAGCGCGGGGTGGACCCGCAGATCGCCCCGGTGGCGGCCCAGCGCGCCGTCGAGCTGCTCGTGGAGCTGGCCGGCGGCACGGCCGGCCCCGAGGTCACCGACGTGGACGAGACCTCCGCCCCCGCTCCCATCGAGCTGCCCTGGGACCACCCGGGGCGCCGCACGGGCGTGGAGTACACGGCGGAGCAGGTCGTCTCGACCCTCGTCGAGATCGGTGCGCAGGTCGAGGCCACCGACGACGGTTGGCGCGTCGTGCCCCCGTCGTGGCGGACCGACCTGGTCGAGAAGGAGGACCTGGTCGAGGAGATCGCCCGCCTCGTCGGCTACGACACGATCCCCTCGCGGCTGCCGGTGGCGCCCCCCGGCCGCGGCCTGACGGCCGAGCAGCAGGCCCGCAAGCGGGTCGCCGACGCGCTCGCGGCCGCCGGGCTGACCGAGGTGCTCGCCTACCCGTTCGTCTCGCAGGCGGACAACGAGCTGTGGGGAGCCCCGGAGCCCGGGGTGCCCGTGCCGTCGGTCAAGCTGGCCAACCCCATCAGCGAGGCCCAGGGGAGGCTGCGCGTGTCCCTGCTCCCGGGCCTGCTGGAGGTGCTGCGGCGCAACACCTCCCGCGGCTTCCGGGACCTGGCGCTCTACGAGGTCGGGCGGGTCTTCCGTCCCGGGGAGCAGCTCGGCACCGCGAGCATCCCCCCGCTGGGGGCACGCCCGGGCCGGGCGGTGCTCGACGAGATCGAGGCCGGCATTCCCGCCCAGCCGCGCCACCTCGCCGCGGTCCTGGCCGGCCGGGACGCGGCCGAGGGCCCGTGGACCGCGCCGCGGGCGTTCGACTGGCAGGACGCCCTCGACGCCGCCCGGCTGGCCGCCGAGGTCCTGGGGGTCGAGCTGGCCGTCCGCCAGGGCACCCACCAGGCCTTCCACCCGGGCCGCACCGCCGTGCTCGCCACCGCCGACGGCACCCCGCTGGGCTACGCGGGCGAGCTGCACCCCCAGCTCGTGGCCGCCCAGGGCCTGCCCGAGCGGACCGTGGCGATGGAGCTGAACCTCAGCTCCCTCGTCGACGCCGAGGTCGAGGTCGTGCAGGCCCGCCCGATCTCCGGCTATCCGGCCGCCACCCAGGACGTGGCGCTCGTGGTCGACGCCACGGTCCCGGCCGCCGAGCTGCGCTCCGCGCTCGAGGAGGGCGCCGGGGAGCTGCTCGAGGACGTCCGCGTCTTCGACGTCTATCAGGGCCCCGGCATCGAGGAGGGCCGGAAGTCCGTCGCCTTCGCGCTGCGCTTCCGGGCCCCGGACCGCACCCTGACCGCGGACGAGGCCTCTGCCGCCCGCGAGGCGGCCGTCGCCGTGGCCGCCGAGCGCCACGGGGCCGTGCTCCGCGGCTGAACGAGCCCGTCCCGGACGG
>NZ_JBISWK010000189.1:0-745 GCF_044462205.1 Kocuria rhizosphaericola
GGGCCGTCCGTCGTTCCGGAGCTCCCGTTCCGGGCCCTTCGGTAACACTTGCGAACGCCAGGGCGCTCGCGGTGAACTTCGGTACTGTGGCACCGGGTCCCCGGCCGCGACCTCGGCGCCGCGACCGACCCCCCTTCCCCGACCCCCCTTCCCCGACCCCCGTTCCAGGAGCTCAGCATGACCGAGGAGACCACCGACCGCCAGGACCCGTTCTTCGCCTTCGACGACGAGCAGGACGGGAACGACGACGGGCGCGCCCGCCGGTCGATCGCCTGGAAGCCGACGGCCGTGGGCCTGCTCGGGCTCCTCCTGGGGTTGGTCCTGGCGGTGAGCGCGGCATTGGCCTGGGACGACTCCCGGAGACTGGCCGGCTACGCGGACCGGTCGTGGGTGGTCACCGGGCAGTACCAGGACCTCACCAACGACCTGCGGACCAAGACCTGGAACCCCATCTACCGCGGGGTGCTGCCCGCGGACGAGGCGGTCACCGAGCAGCCCTTCGACTCCGGCCTCGCCGATCCGCGCGTCCCGGAGGCGGGGGAGGAGATCGTCTTCCGCGGCACCCAGACGGGCTCCGGCGAGGACGACTTCCACCAGGAGGCCGACGCCCTGCTCGCCGTGGAGGACGGCACGCTCCAGGTGGTCGAGACCGCCGAGGCCGGCGAGTTCGGGGACGGCATCACCGCGGGCACCATCGCGTGGCAGCGCACCCAGGCGGCCCTGCTGCTGCTCGCCGGCCTCGGCG
>NZ_JBISWK010000190.1:0-22360 GCF_044462205.1 Kocuria rhizosphaericola
CGCCGGACGCACAGCGTCCGGCGGTGGCCCGTTCTCGTCGAGGTCCGTCCGAGCGGCGCCCAGGGCCCCGGCTCCCGGAGCCGCCGCGGCTCAGGGCAGGGCGGGCAGCTCCCGGCGGAGCAGCCACGCGTCGAGCAGGCCGTCGACCTCCGCCCACCGGTGCTGGGGCACGAAGCCGCGCAGGTGCTCCCGGAAGCCCTCCGTGCTCACCCACCCGTCCCGGTTGGTGGTGGCCCAGCTGCGCAGCAGGGCGCGGAAGGCGTCCTCGCCCACGGTCTCCCGGATCGCGTGGACGGTGAGGGCGCCCCGGACGTAGACCACGTCGTCGAAGAGCCGCACCTGCCCCGGGTCCCCGATGACGAGGTCCTGACGCATCTTGGACAGCGTCCGGTGGGCCTTCTCCGCGTGCCAGCGGGCCGGCTTGCCGCCGGAGGACTCGGACCAGATCCACTCCGAGTAGGACGCGAACCCCTCGTTGAGCCAGATGTCCTGCCACGTGGACAGGACCAGGCTGTTGCCGAACCACTGGTGGGCCAGCTCGTGCGCCACGAGCCGCTGCTCCTCCCAGTCCGTGCCCAGCTGGTTCTTGCCGAACACGGAGCACGCGTAGCACTCGAACGGGTCCTCGAGCGACTCGTCGACGACGACCACGGTGTAGCTCGGGAAGGGGTAGGGGCCGAACCAGTCGCTGAACACCTCGATCATCCGGCCCTGCTCCGCGAACGTCTTCTCCGCCTTCTTGCGCCGCTTCTTGGAGCACACGAGGTGCTGTGGGACGCGGGAGCCCGTGAGCTCCCGCCGCTCGTACGGTCCGATCTGCACGGTCGCGAGGTACGGCGGCAGCGGCACCCGGGACGTGTAGACCCAGTGGCGCTCGCCTCCGCGCTCGGCCACGGACTCCAGCTCGCCGTGCACCACCACCTCGTAGTCCGCGTCCGCGTGCACGGCGACCCGGTAGGTGGCCTTGTGGGAGGGGTGGTCGACGCACGGGAACCAGGTGGAGGACCCGGTGGGCTGGCCCGCGACGAGCACGCCCTCGTCGAGCTCGGCCCAGCCGATCTCGCCCCAGGGCCCGTCCAGGGACTCGGGATAGCCCTCGTAGGCCACGGTGAGCGTGAACGTCTCCCCGGCGGCGACCGCGCGCGGCAGGGTCAGCACGAGGCGGCTGCCGCGGTGGTCCGCGCGGACCCTGCGGCCGCCGAGCAGACCGCCGAGCCCGCCCGTGCCGAACCGGACGTCGGTCACGGCGAGCTCGGTGAGGTCCAGCTCGATCCGGTCCGTGTCCTGCAGGGCCCGGCAGGTCAGGGTCGCCTTCGCCTCGAGTCCGTTGTCCTCGACGTCGTAGTCGAGGTCCAGGTCGTAGTGCTCCACGGTGGCCGCGCAGCACCCGACGTACGGGGTGTACGGGTCCCGCGCGCCGTCCGCGCCGAGGAAGCGGTGCATCTGTGCCGGGCTCACGGGACCAGCAGCAGCTTGCCCTGGGCGGCGCGGGACTGGAGCAGCTCGTGCGCCTGCCGTGCCCGGTCGAGCGGGAACGTCTCGGCGACACGGACGGTCAGGGACCCGTCGAGCACGGCGTCGAAGAGCTCGCCCGCGCGCCAGTTCCGCTCCTGCTCGTCGAGCAGGTAGTCGTTGAGCGTGGGCCGGGTGATGTACAGGGACCCGTGCTGGGCGAGCCGCTGGGGGTCGAACGGGGGGACCTGGCCGGAGGAGCCGCCGAAGAGCACCAGCATCCCGCGCCTGCGCAGCGCCCGGAGCGACTCGTCGAAGGTGTCCTTGCCCACCGAGTCGTAGACGACGTCGGCGCCGCGGCCCCCGGTGACCTCCCGGACGTGCTCGGCGAAGCCCTCGTAGCCCACCAGCGCGAAGTCGGCGCCCAGCGAGCGCGCGGTCTCCGCCTTGTCCTGGGAGCCCACCAGGGCGATCACCGTGGCACCGAGAGACTTCAGCAGCTGCACGACGAGACCGCCGACCCCGCCCGCGCCCGCGGTGACCACGGCGACGTCGCCCTCCTGGACCGGATACGTCGAACGGACCAGGTAGTGCGCGGTGAGACCCTGCAGCGGGACGGCCGCGGCCACCTCGTCGGAGACGCCGGCGGGCACGCGCAGGGCCTTCTCGGCGTCCACCACGAAGGCGTCGGCGTAGGTGCGGGAGGCCTGCGACGTGGTGATCCGGTCGCCCAGGGCGAAGTGCTGCACCTCGGAGCCCACGCCCGTCACCACGCCCATGCCCTCCGAGCCCGGCGTGAAGGGATGCTCCACGGGGTAGACGCCCTCGCGCTGGTAGACCTCGATGAAGTTCACCCCCGCCGCACGGGTCTCGACGAGCAGCTGGTGCGGGCCCGGTTCGAGGTCCGGGCGCTCGCCGAGGGTCAGGACCTCGGGGCCTCCGGCTCGCTCGACCATGACGGAACGGACCATGACGGGTACCTCCTGGAGATCGCGGACGGGAACTCCTGCCATGGTAGGCGGCAAGCCCGGCCGCGCTCTCCCCGTAGGGGGCGTCGAGGGGTAGCGTGAGCACAAGTGGGGGCACGGAAATGCCCCCGTAATCATCGAGATTTGCACATGGGAAGCGTAGATTCGGACGCAGAGCCGCTCCGGGGGGATGCGAAAGCGGCCGTGATCGGCACGACGGGGGTCCCGAGGCGCTCCGCACAGGGCGCACCTGCTCCTCCGTGACGTCGGCGGTCTCCCGTGGCGTGCATAATTATTGAAGACCATGCATAACTTTGAGCTAGAGTGGGCCTTATGACGTTCAGCGCAGCAGTATCGGGGGCTTCCGGCTACGCCGGCGGCGAGGTCCTGAGGATCCTCGCCGGTCACCCGCAGATCGAGATCGGGGCCGTGGGGGCCCATTCCAACGCGGGCCAGCGGCTGGGGGAGCTGCAGCCGCACCTGCACTCCCTCTCCGACCGGGTGCTCGTCGACACCACGGTGGAGAACCTCGCCGACCACGACGTGGTCTTCCTCGCTCTGCCGCACGGCGCCTCGGCCGCGATCGCCGCGCAGCTGCCGCCGGAGACCGTGGTGATCGACGCCGGCGCCGACCACCGGCTCGACTCCGCCGAGGAGTGGGACCAGTTCTACGGTTCCCCGCACGCCGGGACGTGGCCGTACGGGCTGCCCGAGCTCGTCGTGGACACCGAGGGCACACGCCAGCGCGAGCAGCTCCGCGGCGCCACGCGCATCGCGGTGCCCGGGTGCTACCCGACCAGCGCCCTGCTCGCCCTGGGACCCGGTTTCGCGGCCGGTCTCCTGGAGCCCGAGGACGTCGTGATCGTCGCAGCGTCGGGCACGTCCGGGGCCGGCAGGGCGGTCAAGGCCCACCTGCTGGGCTCGGAGGTGATGGGCTCGATGAGCCCGTACGGGGTGGGCGGCGCCCACCGGCACACCCCCGAGATCGAGCAGGGCCTCTCGAAGGCCGCGGGGCACCGCGTGCGGATCTCCTTCACCCCGACGCTGGCCCCCATGCCCCGGGGCATCCTCACGACCGCCACCGCGCGGATCGCGGAGGGCGTGACCGCGGCACAGCTGCGGGAGGCCTGGGAGTCCGCCTACGTGGCCGAGCAGTTCGTCACCGTCCTGCCCGAGGGCCGGTGGCCCGCGACGAAGTCGGTGGCCGGGTCCAACCACGCCCAGCTCCAGCTCGCCCTCGACGCCCGGGCGGGGCGCGTCGTCGTCACGTGCGTCATCGACAACCTCGTCAAGGGCACCGCAGGCGGTGCCGTCCAGTCCATGAACCTCGCCCTCGGCCTGCCGGAGGACACCGGCCTGACCCTCCAAGGAGTCGCACCGTGAGAACGTACCCCTCCCAGCAGCCGGCCGGCACCCTGCAGGTCGACACGGACCGCGGCGTGGCCGCCGCCCAGGGCTTCCGCGCGGCCGGCACCACGGCGGGCTTCAAGGACTCCGGCGGACCGGACCTCGCCCTCGTCGTCAACGACGGGCCCCAGCACCACGTGGGGGCCGTGTACACGACCAACCGGATCGCCGCGGCGCCCATCCAGTGGTCCAGGGCCGCGACCGCCGACGGCAGGGCCGCCGCCGTGGTCCTCAACTCCGGCGGGGCCAACGCCTGCACCGGGCCGCAGGGGTTCCAGGCCTCCCACCGGACCGCGGAGCTCGTCGGCGAGGCGCTCGGGATCGGGGCGGGCGACGTCGTGGTGTGCTCCACCGGGCTCATCGGCATCCAGCTGCCCATGGACGTCATGGAGCGCGGCCTCCCCGGGGTCGTGGAGGCGCTCAGGGACGACGACGACGCCGGGTCCGCCGCGGCCCGGGCCATCATGACCACCGACTCCGTCTCCAAGCAGGCCGCCTACGTCCGGGACGGATGGACGGTCGGCGGCATGGCCAAGGGCGCGGGCATGCTCGCCCCCGGTCTGGCCACGATGCTCGTGGTGCTCACGACCGACGCCGAACTCTCCTCGGACGCCCTGCAGTGGGCGCTCGAGGACGCGGTGAAGGTCACGTTCAACCGCACCGACTCCGACGGCTGCATGTCGACCAACGACACCGTGGTCCTGCTCGGCTCGGGCGCCTCCGGGATCACCCCGGACGAGTTCGAGTTCAGCCAGGCCGTGACGGCGGTGTGCCACTCGCTGGCCCAGCAGCTCATCACGGACGCCGAGGGCGCGTCCCACGACATCGAGATCACCACGGTCAACGCCGTGACCGAGAAGCAGGCGGAGGACGTGAGCCGCTCCGTGGCCCGCTCCAACCTCTTCAAGGCCGCGATCTTCGGCAACGACCCCAACTGGGGGCGCGTCCTGTCCGCGGTCGGCACCACCGACGCCGCGTTCGACCCCGACCAGCTCGACGTCACCATCAACGGGGTCATGGTCTGCCGCAACGGCATGATCGGGGACCCGCGCGAGGGTGTGGACCTGGCGGCCGGGCGCAAGGTGACCGTCCTGGTCGACCTCAAGGCCGGGGACGCCGACGCCACCGTCTGGACCAACGACCTCACCCACGACTACGTCGAGGAGAACAGCGCCTACTCCAGCTGACCAGCCCGCCCACCAGGACAGCACCGACCGACGGCGCAGGAGAACCATGACCGACCCGAGTGACCCGACCCGCTACGAGACCGCCCAGCTGAAGGCGGGCACCCTGATGGAGGCCCTGCCCTGGATCCAGCGCTACACCGGGTCCGTGATGGTCTTCAAGTACGGCGGCAACGCCATGGTGTCCGAGCCGCTGCGGCAGGCCTTCGCGGAGGACATGGTGTTCCTGCGTCACGTCGGGATCAAGCCGGTCGTGGTGCACGGCGGCGGTCCGCAGATCACCCGCATGCTGGAGCGGCTGGGCATCGAGTCGGAGTTCCGCGGCGGGCTGCGGGTCACGTCCCGGGAGGCCGTGGACGCCATCCGCATGGTGCTGACCGGGCAGGTCCAGCGGGAGCTCGTCTCCCTGCTCAACGCCACCGGCCCGTACGCCGTCGGGCTCTCGGGGGAGGACGCCGAGCTGTTCCGCGCGGTCCGCCGGGGCACCGTGGTGGACGGCGAGGAGGTGGACCTCGGCCACGTGGGCGAGGTCGTCGGCGTCAACCCCGAGCCCGTCGTCCAGCTCCTCGAGGCCGGGCGGATCCCCGTCATCTCCTCGGTGGCGCCCGAGGTGGACGCGCGCGGACGCCCCACCGGGGAGATCCTCAACGTCAACGCGGACACGGCCGCCGCCGCCGTGGCCGTGGCCCTGCGCGCCGAGAAGTTCGTGGCCCTCACCGATGTCGAGGGCCTCTACGCGGACTGGCCCGACAAGGACTCGCTCATCGCGTCCCTCTCCGCCTCCGAGCTGCGCGCGATGCTCCCGGGCCTGCAGGCCGGGATGATCCCCAAGATGGAGGCGGCCCTGCGGGCCGTGGAGGGCGGGGCGCGCCGGGCGTCCATCGTCGACGGGCGCAGCCCGCACGCGTGCCTGCTCGAGATCTTCACCGACACCGGCATCGGAACCCAGCTCGTCCCCGACCACGGAGCATCGTCATGACCGCCCAGCACACCACCTCCCGGTACTCCGCCCAGACCGCCCTGCTCGGCGAGTACGCCGACTCGCTGCTCGGCGTCTTCGGCAACCCGTCGCTCGTCCTCACCCACGGCAGGGGAGCCGTGGTCACCGACGCCGACGGCCGGGACTACCTCGACCTGCTCGCCGGCATCGCCGTCAACGCCCTCGGCCACGCCCACCCGCGCTGGGTGGAGATCGTCTCCCGGCAGCTGGCCACCCTCGGACACGTCTCCAACTTCTTCACCTCCCCCCAGCAGATCGCCCTCGCCGGGAAGCTGCTGTCCCTGGCCGGCGCGCCCGCGGGCTCCCACGTCTTCTTCGCGAACTCCGGGGCGGAGGCCAACGAGGCCGCGTTCAAGCTGGCCCGCCGCCACGGCCACGAGCACCCCGGCCCGGACGGCCGGCCCCGCGGCACCGTCCTCGCCCTCGAGTCCGCCTTCCACGGCCGCACCATGGGCGCGCTCGCCCTGACCGCCAAGGAGGCCTACCGGGCGCCCTTCGAGCCCCTGCCCGGCGGGGTGCGGCACATCCCCGCGACCGTCGAGGCCCTCGAGGAGCACCTCGACGGGACCGTCGCCGCGCTGATCGTGGAGCCTGTCCAGGGCGAGGCCGGCGTGCGCGAGCTGCCCGAGGGCTACCTCCGGCGGGCCCGGGAGCTCACCCGCCGGCACGGCGCGCTGCTCGTCGTGGACGAGGTGCAGACCGGGATGGGCCGCACCGGCAGCTGGTTCGCCTCCTCCGCGGAGCTCACCGGGGAGGACCTGCCGGACGCGATCACCCTGGCCAAGGGGCTCGGCGGCGGCTTCCCGATCGGCGCGATGCTGACCGTCGGCGCGGAGGTCTCCGCGCTGCTCGGCGCCGGTCAGCACGGCACGACGTTCGGCGGCAACCCGCCCGCCACCGCCGCGGGTCTCGCGACCGTGACGGTGATCGAGGAGGACGGCCTGCTCGAGCACGCCCGCGCCGTGGGCGCCGTGCTCGGCGAGGGACTGCGCGCGGTCCCCGGGATCGGGGACGTGCGCCAGCGCGGGCTGCTGATCGGTGCCGACCTCCGGGTCCCCGAGGGGGCCACCGCCCCGTTCGGCCCCGCCGTGGTCGACGCCGCCCGGGACGCCGGGTTCATCGTCAACGCGACCGGTCCCTCGACCCTGCGCCTGGCCCCGCCCCTGATCCTCACCCAGGAACAGGCGAGCACCTTCCTCGACGCGCTCCCCACGATCCTGAGCGCCGCCACCGCCGCCGTCACGGCCCCCGCCGCGGCCCCGGCCGACACCCCGCCGAAAGAAGCATGAACCCGTCCATGACCCCCCGCCACTTCCTCGTCGACACCGATCTCTCCCAGCAGGAGCAGGCGGAGGTGCTCGAGCTCGCCATCCGCCTCAAGGCCGACCGCTGGGCCCACCGGCCCTACGCGGGGCCGCAGACCGTGGCCGTGATCTTCGACAAGACCTCGACCCGCACCCGGGTCTCGTTCTCCGCCGGGATCGCCGACCTCGGCGGCAATCCGCTGATGATCAACCCGGGGGAGTCCCAGCTGGGCAAGGAGAGCGTGGCGGACACCGCGCGCGTCTTCTCCCGCATGGTCTCGACGATCGTGTGGCGGACCTACGCCCAGTCCGGCCTGGAGGAGATGGCCGCGGCCTCGACCGTGCCCGTGGTCAACGGGCTCTCCGACGCCTACCACCCGTGCCAGATCCTGGCGGACCTCCTCACCGTCCGGGAGCACCGGGGGGACCCCGCCGGGCTGACCTTCGCGTATCTCGGGGACGCCGCCAACAACATGGCCCACTCCTACCTGCTGGGCGGGGCCACCGCCGGGATGCACGTGCGCGTGGCCGGCCCGCGGAGCCACCACCCGGACCCCGCGGTGGTGCGCGCCGCCGAGGAGCGCGCCGCACGCACCGGCGGGTCCGTGCGCGTGACCACGGACCCCGCCGAGGCACTCACCGGCGCTGACGTGGTCTGCACCGACACCTGGGTGTCCATGGGGCATGAGGCCGAGACGGAGGCCCGGGCGCAGATCTTCCGGAAGTACTCCGTGGACGCCGCCGCGATGGGCCTCGCCGCGCCCGGGGCGCTGTTCCTGCACTGCCTGCCCGCGTTCCGCGGCTCCGAGGTCGCGGCCGAGGTCATCGACGGCCCGCAGTCCGTGGTGTGGGACGAGGCGGAGAACCGGCTGCACGCCCAGAAGGCCCTCCTCGTGTGGCTCATGGCCCGCTCCGGCCGGTACGACCTGGACGCCGCCGACGCCCCTGCCGTCCCGGCATGAGCATCCCCGCCACCAAGACCGCCCGGCAGGCCCGGATCGTGGCCCTCGTGACCGGCGGGGCGATCCACTCGCAGGCCGAGCTGGCCGCGCGGCTGGCCGAGGACGGCGTGCAGGTCACCCAGGCCACGCTCTCGCGCGACCTCGTGGAGCTCGGGGCCGTCCGGGTCCGCGACGGCTCCGGGGCCCTCGTCTACGCCGTCCCGCAGGCCGGGGCCGACCGCTCACCCGCCTCCGGGATCACCCAGGAGGTGCTCGACGCGCGCCTGGCCAGCCTGTGCCGGGAGCTGCTGGTCACCGCCGAGGCGAGCGCGAACCTGGTGGTGCTGCGCACCCCGCCGGGGGCCGCCCAGTACTTCGCGTCCGCCATCGACACGTCCGTGCTCCCCGCCGTCCTCGGCACCATCGCCGGCGACGACACGATCATGGTGGTGTGCCGGGAGGCCGAGGGCGGCCCCGCCGTGGCCCGCCGCTTCCTCGAGCTCGCCGAGTGAGCTCCGGGCGCCGGCGCACGCGCACGGCGGGGTCGCCCGCGCGCGGCCCCGGCTCGGGCCGGCGGTGTGGTGCAATGTCACCCACACCGTCCGCCACCTGATCCGTTCCGGAAGGAACCCCCTCATGCCGAACCTGGCGTCCCTGCTCGTCGACACGGCCGCCCGGCTGCCGCGGCGCCCCGCCGTGGTGCTCGACGACACCGTGCTCAGCTACGCCGAGCTCGACGACCTCTCGGCGCGCGCCGCGGCCCTGCTGCGCAGCGCCGGCGTCCGCCCCGGGGACCGGGTCGCGCTCATCGCCCCGAACGTCCCGCACATGCCGATCGCCTACTACGGGATCCTGCGCGCCGGGTCGGTCGTGGTCCCGCTCACCCGCTGCTGACCCCCCGCGAGCTCGCGCACCACTTCGAGGACGCCGAGGTGTCCGCCGTGGTCGTGTGGGATGCCATGGCCGGGGCCGGGCGGGAGGCCCTCGAGCGGCTGGGCCTCGACGTGCCGGTGGTCGAGCTGTCGGCGGCCGGCACCCTCCAGCAGCTCGCGGGCGTGGAGCCGCTGCCCGGGCTCGAGCAGCGGGCGGCGGAGGACATGGCGGTGCTGCTCTACACGTCCGGCACCACGGGGCGGCCCAAGGGCGCGATGCTCACCCAAGACAACCTCCTCGGCAACGCCGAGATGGTCGTGGACCTCTTCCGGATCGTCCCCGAGGACGTGTTCTTCGGCGGCCTGCCCTTCTTCCACGTCTTCGGCCAGACCGTGGCGCTCAACTCCGTGGTCGCCGCGGGCGCCGCCGTGACCCTGCTCCCGCGCTTCGCCCCGCGCACGGTGCTGGAGATCCTGGAGCGGGACCGCGTCACCGTCCTCGCCGGGGTCCCGAGCATGCACATCGCCCTGCTGGAGGCGACCGGGGGCCGCCCGGTGGTCCTCCCCGCCCTGCGGGCGGCCGTCTCGCGCGGCGCGGCGCTGCCGGTCGAGGTGCTCCGGCGCTTCGAGGAGGCGTTCGAGGTCCGCCTCTACGAGGGCTACGGACTGTCCGAGACGTCCCCGGTGGTGGCCTTCAACCAGTTCGACGGACCCGTCCGGCCGGGGTCGATCGGCACGGCCGTCCCCGGCGCCCGGCTGAGCCTCCTCGACGACACGGGGGCCGAGGTGCCCGCCGGGGAGGTGGGGGAACTGGCCGTGTCGGGGCGCTACGTGATGGCCGGCTACTGGCGCAACCCGGCGGCCACGGCCGAGGCGGTCCGGGACGGGTGGTTCCGCACCGGTGACCTCGCCCGCGCGGACGAGGACGGCTGCTACTTCGTCGTCGACCGCAAGAAGGGCATGATCCTGCGCGGCGGCTACAACGTGTATCCCCGGGAGGTCGAGGAGGCGCTGTACGAGCACCCCGCGGTCGCCGAGGTCGCCGTGGTCGGCGTCCCGGACGACGTGCAGGGCCAGGAGGTCGCCGCGTTCGTGGTGCTCACGGCCGAGGCCGCCCCGGACAGCGAGCGCCTGGTGCCCGAGCTGCGGTCCTGGGTGCGGGAGCGCGTGGCGTCCTACAAGCGCCCGCGGCTCTACCGGGTGGTGGACGCGCTGCCGAAGGGGCCCACCGGCAAGATCCTCAAGCGCGAGGTGGAGCGCCTCGCCTGAGCGGCCGGCGGGCGTCCCGCGGCCTCAGCGGGCCGTGTACTCCTCCAGCACGGGGACGAGGTCCGTGCGCTCGAAGACCCGGGCGAAGTCCAGGGCGGAGTGGGCGCCCGCCGTCTGGGAGGCCCCGGCCTCGAGCAGCGCCCGGACGATCGTCTCGTTGCCGCGGAAGACCGCGCTCATCAGCGCGGTCTGACCGTTGTCGTTGACCCGGTCGGGATCCGCCCCGGCCTCGAGCAGCGCCGTGACGGTCTCCTCGCGCTGGTGGTAGGCCGCGAGGACGAGCAGGGTGTCGCCCTTGCCGTTGGTGAGGTTGACCGGGACGCCCGCGCGCACGGCCGGCAGGAGGTTCTCGGTGTCGCCGGTCCGGGCCATCTCGAACAGGGAGAGCACGTAGGCCATCTCCTCCTCGGTCAGCTGGGGTGCCGCCTGGTCCTGGGGCTGCTGGGGGGTCTCGGTCACGGGTGGTCCTTACGTGGTCGGTCGGATGATGCTCCTGCAGGGCAGTTTATCGAAGGCGGGGACTGCGACACGCTCGGTCCCCGGAATACCCGGGTCTTGACGTTGCAGTAACCGACTGGCACGCTCGTGTGACACAGCTCACCTCCCGCCCGTCCCTCGCGCCGGTGCCCGTGCACCGGGGATCCGGAGTTCCCCCATGACGAATCTCGCCACCCTGCTCACCGACACGGCAAAGGCCCGTCCCGGGTCCCGGGCCGTGGTCCTCGACGACAAGGTCCTGACCTACGGGGCTCTCGACGACCTGTCCGCCCGGGTCGCGTCGATGCTCGCCTCCAGCGGCATCGGGGCGGGGGACCGGGTGGCCATGATCCTGCCCAACGTCCCGCACATGCCGATCGCCTACTACGGGATCCTGCGCGCGGGCGGCGTGGTCGTGCCCCTCAACCCCCTCCTCAGCCCCCGGGAGCTGGCGTACCACTTCGCGGACGCCGAGGTGTCCCTGGTGCTGGTCTGGGAGGCCATGGCCGAGGCCACCCGGGCCGCGGTCGCCGAGCTGGACCGGGACGTCCCGGTGGTCGAGATCTCGGCCGCCGGTACGCTGCAGGCGCTCGGGGACGTCCCGCCGCGCCCCGGCGTCGCCGACCGCGACGACGACGAGCCCGCCGTCCTGCTCTACACCTCCGGGACCACGGGCCGGCCCAAGGGCGCCGTCCTGACGCACCACAACCTGCGGACCAACGCGGAGCTGTCCGCGAGCCTCTTCGACCTGGGGCCCGAGGACGTGATGTTCGGGGCTCTGCCGTTCTTCCACGTGTTCGGCCAGACCGTGGCGCTCAACGGCGTCGTCCGGGCCGGGGCGGCCGTCACGCTGCTGCCGCGCTTCGACCCGGCCCGGGCGCTGGAGATCCTGGCGCGGGACGAGGTCACGGTCTTCGCCGGGGTGCCGAGCATGTACGTGGCGTTGCTCTCCGCGGCGGGGGAGGGCCCGGTCGAGATGCCGCACCTGCGGGCCGGCGTCTCGGGCGGGTCCCCGCTGCCGGTCGAGGTCCTGGAGCGCTTCGAGAAGGTCTTCGGGGCGCCGATCTACGAGGGCTACGGCCTCTCCGAGACCTCCCCGGTGGTGTGCTTCAACCAGCAGGAGCACGGGCGGAGGCCGGGGTCGATCGGCACCGTGGTGCGAGGGGCGCAACTGAGGGTCGTGGACGACCTCGGCGAGGAGGTCCCCGTCGGGGAGGTCGGCGAGCTCGCCGTGGCGGGGGAGTACGTGATGGCCGGGTACTGGCGCAACCCCGAGGCCACCGAGGCCGCGATCCGAGACGGCTGGTTCTACACGGGGGACCTCGCCCGGGTGGACGAGGACGGCTTCTACTACATCGTGGACCGCAAGAAGGACATGGTCCTGCGCGGCGGCTACAACGTCTATCCCCGCGAGGTCGAGGAAGTGATCTACCAGTTCCCCGGCATCGCCGAGGCCGCGGTGGTCGGGGTCCCGGACGAGGCCATGGGCGAGGAGGTCGCCGCCGTCGTCGCCTTCCGCGACGTGCCCGAGGAGGCGCAGGACGCGAAGGTCGACGAGCTGGACGCCTTCGTCCGCGAGCGCGTGGCCAGGTACAAGCACCCGCGCTACTACAAGGTGGTCGACGAGCTGCCGAAGGGCCCGACCGGCAAGATCCTCAAGCGCTCCCTCGACCTCGAGGGAGCCGGGCGCCGCGGCTGAGCGCGCACGCGGAAGGGGCCGGCCGCTGGAACGCGGCCGGCCCCTTACCTCTGGCGGGTCCACCAGGACCCCGGGGCAGGCGCCCCTACCTCTGGCGGGTCCACCAGGACCCCGGGGCAGGCGCCCCTGCGGGGCGCCTGCCCCGGGGTCAGTTGGACATCATCGCGGGGCTCGCCGGCTGCGGCTCGCGCTCCACGCGCACGTGCTCGTTGGGCACGCAGTGGGTCATGGTCAGCCCCGCCACGCTCCGAGGGCCGTTGTTGCCGAGGTTGGCCAGGCGCTGCTGCTCCTCCTCGGTCAGGCGCTGGGTGGACAGCGGGGCCAGGTCCTTGACGTCCTCGAGGGAGACGCCGATGCCGTCGCCCACGAGCCGGCCCATCTCGTCCTCGATCATGTAGAAGTGCCAGACCATGCGCTCCTGGATCGGGCGGTCGCACTGGGACAGGGCGCCGAGCAGGTTGGCGATGAGCTCCTCCTTCTCCCAGTCCTCCTGGAGCTGGAAGCGCTCGCCGGCCTGCTTGTAGTCGTTGGTCCGCTCGATCTGGGCGCGGGTCAGGCGCGCGTTGAGCTCGGGGCCGACCTCGGGCTGGTAGCCCTCGGGCTTCGGGGTCTCCTGCACGCCGCCGATGATGGACGGCTCGTAGTTCACGTGCGGGTTCTGGCCGGGAGCCACGTCCACGCCGTAGGCCATCTGGCCGTCGCGCTGGTTGGTGGCCACCGGGGCCTTCGGCGCGTTGACCGGCAGCTGCAGGTAGTTCGGGCCCACGCGGTAGCGCTGGGTGTCCGAGTAGGAGAAGGTGCGGCCCACGAGCATCTTGTCGTCGGAGAAGTCGAGCCCGTCCACCAGCACGCCGGTGCCGAAGGCGATCTGCTCGTTCTCCGCGAAGAAGTTCTGCGGGTTGCGGTCGAGGACCATGCGCCCGACCGGCTTCGGCGGGAACAGCTCCTCCGGCCACACCTTGGTGTCGTCCAGCGGGTCGAAGTCCAGCTCGGGGTGGTCGTGGTCCTCCATGACCTGCACCTGCAGCTCCCACTCGGGGTAGTCGCCGGCCTCGATCGCGTCGTAGAGGTCCTTGGTGTGCGAGCCCAGGGTCTGGGCCTGGATGTTCGCCGCGTCCTCGGAGGTCAGCGACTTCACGCCCTGCTTCGGGATCCAGTGGTACTTCACCAGCACGGACTCGCCGGCGGCGTTGACCCACTTGTAGGTGTTCACGCCGAAGCCCTGCTGGTGGCGGTAGTCCGCCGGGATCCCGCGCGGGGAGAACAGGATCGTGACCATGTGCATCGCCTCGGGCGACTGGCTCCAGAAGTCGAAGGCGCGGTTGGCGACGCCGGCCTCGAAGTTCACGGGGTCCGGCTTCTGGGAGTGGATGAAGTCCGGGAACTTGATGGCGTCACGGATGAAGAAGACGCCGAGGTTGTTGCCGACGAGGTCCCAGTTGCCGTCCTCGGTGTAGAACTTCACGGCGAAGCCGCGGGGGTCGCGGGCGACCTCGGAGGAGTCGCGGCCGCCGGCCACGGTGGAGAAGCGCACGGCGGTCTCGGTGCGCTTGCCGGCCTCCTGGAAGAGCTTCGCGCGGGTGTATTTGGCGATGGGCTCGTCGCCGAACTTGCCGTAGGCCTCGAAGTAGCCGAAGGCCGTGGTGCCGCGGGCGTGGACCACGCGCTCGGGGATGCGCTCGCGGTCGAAGTGGCTCATCTTCTCGAGGAACGCGTAGTTCTCGAGGGTCGCGGGCCCGCGCGAGCCCACGGTGCGGGTGTTCTGGTTGTCGTGGACCGGGTGGCCCTGGCGCGTGGTCAGGGTCTGGTCGGGAACGTTCGTCATGGGGTTCCTCTCGGGGTCGGGACAGGGTGTCCGGGAGGGCCGGGGCGCGAGCGCGCCTGCCTGCCCGGGTGTGCTCATCGGTGAGGACGACACCTCGCGTCCAGTATGTCGGAACCGCCAGGCTATTGCTAGCGATTCATAATTGCGGAGTGGCGCGTCGCGCCGGTGCAGGTGGGGGGCGTGTCGGGGGAGTGCCGGTCGGCCGGCAACCAGTCGACCACCGGGTGCCGGGGGCGTCAAGGCCGCGACCGGGGGAGTGTGCCGGTGAGCGCGGCGGCCGGCTCGCGAAGTATGCATAAATACAAGTGGCCGTGTATAGTCATGCACAGAAGGCGGGGCCACGTCGTGGCGCCCGGACCACTGACGAAGGAGAACACCGTGACCGAGCGCGTTGTGCTGGCCTACTCCGGAGGCCTCGACACCTCCGTGGCCATCGGCTGGATCGGCGAGGCGACGGGGGCCGAGGTCATCGCCGTGGCCGTCGACGTCGGGCAGGGCGGCGAGGACCTGGAGACCATCCGGCGCCGCGCCCTCGACTGCGGCGCCGTCGAGGCCTACGTGGCCGACGCCCGCGACGAGTTCGCCGCGGAGTACTGCATGCCGGCGCTGCAGGCGAACGCCCTGTACATGGACGCCTACCCCGTGGTCTCCGCGCTGTCCCGCCCGGTGATCGTCAAGCACCTCGTGGCCGCCGCGAAGCGCTTCGGCGCCTCCACCGTGGCCCACGGCTGCACCGGCAAGGGCAACGACCAGGTCCGCTTCGAGGTGGGCATCCAGACGCTGGGCCCCGAGCTCAAGTGCATCGCCCCGGTCCGTGATCTCGCCCTGACCCGCGACAAGGCCATCAACTACGCAGAGAAGCACCACCTGCCCATCGCCACGACCAAGAAGAACCCCTTCTCGATCGACCAGAACGTGTGGGGCCGTGCCGTGGAGACCGGGTTCCTCGAGGACATCTGGAACGCCCCCACGAAGGACGTCTACGACTACACGGACGACCCCACGTTCCCGCCGCCGGCCGACGAGGTCGTGATCAGCTTCAAGGGCGGCATCCCGGTGGCCCTCGACGGCCAGCCCGTCACACCGCTGCAGGCGATCCAGGAGATGAACCGGCGCGCCGGGGCCCAGGGCGTGGGCCGGATCGACATCGTGGAGGACCGGCTCGTGGGCATCAAGTCCCGCGAGGTCTACGAGGCCCCCGGCGCCATGGCCCTCATCGCCGCGCACCGGGAGCTGGAGAACGTGACGGTCGAGCGCGAGCAGGCCCGCTTCAAGCGCATGGCCACGCAGCGCTGGACCGAGCTCGTCTACGACGGCCAGTGGTTCTCCCCGCTCAAGCAGTCCCTCGACGCGTTCATCCAGGACACCCAGAAGTACGTGGACGGCGACATCCGGATGACCCTGCACGCCGGCCAGGCCACGGTCACCGGCCGCCGCTCGGACACCTCCCTGTACGACTTCAACCTGGCCACCTACGACGAGGGCGACGCGTTCGACCAGTCCCAGGCCCGCGGGTTCATCGAGCTGTTCGGCATGTCCTCGAAGGTCGCGGCGTCCCGCGAGCAGCGGCTCGCGGCCGAGGGCATGCAGACCACGACCACGTAGGCTCGTCCCCAGCAGGAACGGGCACGACGGCGGAGGGCCCCATCGTGGCGGTGGGGCCCTCCGCGCACGCCGGAGCACCGCGTCCGGTCCGGACGGACGGGACGGCCAGGACGGGACGGCCAGGACGGAACGAGGAGAGACATGGCGCAGCAGGACAAGCACGGGACCAACGAGGGCGCGCTCTGGGGCGGGCGGTTCGCCGGGGGACCGGCCGACGCCCTCGCGGCCCTCAGCCGGTCGACGCACTTCGACTGGCGGCTGGCCCCCTACGACATCGCGGGCTCCCGCGCCCACGCCCGGGTCCTGCACACGGCGGGGCTGCTGAGCGCCGGCGAGCTCGAGGGCATGCTCGAGGCGCTCGACCGCCTGGAGGCGGACGTCCGCTCCGGGGCCTACGCGCCGGCCCCCTCCGACGAGGACGTCCACGGCTCCCTCGAACGGGGGCTCATCGAGCGGGCCGGCCCCGAGCTCGGCGGCAAGCTGCGCGCCGGCCGCTCCCGCAACGACCAGATCGCCACGCTCGGGCGGATGTACCTGCGCGACCACGCCGCGATCATCGCCCGCAACGTCCTCGACGTCGTGCAGGCCCTCCTGGACCAGGCGAAGGCCCACCCGGAGGCCCCGATGCCCGGTCGCACCCACCTCCAGCACGCCCAGCCCGTGCTCCTGTCCCACCACCTGCTCGCGCACGCGTGGGCGATGCTCCGCGACGTGCAGCGCCTCGTCGACTGGGACGCTCGCGCCGCGGTCTCGCCCTACGGCTCCGGCGCGCTCGCCGGTTCCTCGCTGGGGCTGGACCCCGCCGCGGTGGCCGCGGAGCTGGGCTTCGACTCCGCCGTGCACAACTCCATCGACGGCACGGCCGCCCGGGACGTCTACGCCGAGTTCTCCTGGGTCACCGCGATGATCTCCGTGGACATGTCCCGGATCTCCGAGGAGATCACCACGTGGGCCACCAAGGAGTTCTCCTTCGTCACCCTCGACGACGCCTTCTCCACGGGGTCCTCGATCATGCCGCAGAAGAAGAACCCGGACGTCGCCGAGCTCGCCCGCGGCAAGGCGGGCCGGCTGATCGGGGACCTCACGGGCCTGCTGGCCACGCTCAAGGGCCTGCCGCTGGCGTACAACCGGGATCTCCAGGAGGACAAGGAACCGGTCTTCGACGCGATCGACCAGCTCGAGGTGCTGCTGCCCGCCGTGGCCGGGATGATCGGCACGCTGGCGTTCAACACCGAGCGGATGGCGGAGCTCGCCCCGCAGGGCTTCGCCCTCGCCACGGACGTCGCGGAGTGGCTCGTGCGCCAGGGCGTGCCCTTCCGGGACGCCCACGAGATCGCCGGCGACGCCGTGCGGGTGTGCGAGCAGCGCGGCGTGGAGCTGTGGGACCTCTCCGACGAGGACTTCGCCGCGATCTCGACCCGGCTCACCCCGGGCGTGCGCGAGGTGCTCACCGTCGAGGGCTCGCTGGCCTCGCGCAGCGCCCAGGGCGGCACCGCGCCGTCGGCCGTGGCCGCGCAGATCCGCGAGCTCGAGGACCAGGTGGCCGAGGCCGCGGCGTTCTCGCGCCGGGTTCCGATCGTCGCCGGATGAGCAGCGCCGGGCCGGTCACCGGGCCGGCGCTGCTCGAGCTGCTGTCCCGGCCGGCTCCCGAGGTGGCCCCGCGGCTGCTCGGCGGCCTGTTCGGCCACCGGACCGGCGAGGGCGCCGTGGTCCTGCGGATCACGGAGGTCGAGGCGTACGGCGGTCCGGACGGCTCCGACCTGCCGGACCCCGGGGCGCACACGTGGCGCGGACGGACCGCGCGCAACGCCTCGATGTTCGGCCCGCCCGGCCACGTCTACGTGTACTTCACGTACGGGATGCACCACGCAGTGAACCTGGTCTGCCGGCCCGAGGGCACCGCCGGCGGGTGCCTGCTGCGGGCCGGCGAGGTCGTCAAGGGGATGGAACTGGCCCGCGCCCGCCGCGCGGTGGGCCGCACGAGCCCCGTCCCGGACGCCGCACTGGCCCGGGGGCCCGGCAACCTCGCCAAGGCCCTGGGCATCGACCGGACCCACGACGGCGCCGCGCTCGCCGCGGGGGAGGACGCCGCGGCGCCGGGCTTCTTCCTGCGCTTGCCCGGCGCCGAGGGCGGGGCCCCTGCCGGCCGCGGCCCGCGCACCGGGGTGTCCGGGCCAGGCGGGACCCCGGAGTTCCCCTGGCGGTGGTGGCTCCCCGGTGAGCCGTCCGTCTCCTCGTACCGGCCGGCGGTCCCGCGCCGGCGCCGCTGAGCCCGCGCCGGGCCCGGGCGGCTAGCATGAGCGGCGTGACTGAATCCGTTGAGCAGATGATCGAGCGCCTGTGCGTGAAGATCCCCGACTACCCGGAACCGGGGGTCCTCTTCCGCGATCTGACGCCCCTGTTCGCGGACGGCGCCGGTTTCCGGCGGACCGTCGACGCCCTGGCCGACGCCTTCCGCGGCCAGTTCGACTACGTCGCCGGCATCGAGGCCCGCGGCTTCCTGATGGCCGGGGCCGTGGCCTACACGACGGGCCTGGGCCTCATCCCGGTGCGCAAGGCCGGGAAGCTGCCGCGGGAGACCTACCGCGAGGAGTACGTCCTGGAGTACGGCTCGGCGGTGCTGGAGATCCACACCGACGACGTCCCCCGCGGCGCCCGTGTGCTCGTGCTCGACGACATCCTCGCGACCGGCGGCACCCTCGGGGCCACGGCGCAGCTGCTGCACCGGGCCGGGCTGCACGTCGCCGGCTTCGGGCTGATCATGGAGCTCACCGACCTGCGGGGCCGCAGCCAGCTCGGCGGGCACCGCGTCCGGGCCCTGTACCGGGTCTGACCAGGGGCGTCGGACCCAGGAACGGCCCCTGTTACGCATCGCACGGTCTCTGCGCCGTGCGAACGCCCGCGGACCGGTAGAATCGATGGTCTGTTCGATCCGGAACGAGGTGTCCACCCATGGCAGAGACCGTCGCCACGATGGCGGCTGAGCAACTGGCTGTCGAGCGCGCGTACGTCGCGATGCTCTACGACCGGCTCGACGAGCTGCGGGCCGAGAAGGCCGCGGAGCTCGCGGCCGTACGGCGCAGCGAGTCGTTCGGAAACCACCAGAACCGCGCGGAGCGGGACGCCTTCGCGTCCCACTACGAGGACCGCCTCGCCCAGCTCGAGGCCGTGGACCACCGGATGGTCTTCGGCCGCCTGGACGCCCAGGACGGCGACCGCCGGTACGTCGGGCGCATCGGTCTCGCCACCGCGGACCACCAGCGGCTCATGGTGGACTGGCGCGCCCGCGAGGCGGCCGCGTTCTACCAGGCCACCGCGCAGAACCCCATGGGCATCCGGCGGCGGCGCCACCTGATCCTCGAGGGCCGCGACGTCGCCGCGCTCGAGGACGACGTCCTCGACCCGGACATGCTCGAGGACGAGGGCGTGCTCCACGGCGAGGGCGCCCTGCTCGCGGCGCTGAACCAGAAGCGCACCGGGCGGATGTCCGACATCGTCGCGACCATCCAGGCCGAGCAGGACAAGATCATCCGCGCCCCGCTGCCCGGCGTCCGGGTGGTGCAGGGCGGGCCCGGCACCGGTAAGACCGCCGTGGCCCTGCACCGGGCGGCGTACCTGCTCTACGAGCACCGGGAGCGGCTGCGCAAGGCCGGAGTGCTGATCGTCGGTCCGTCGTCGTCGTTCATGTGGTACATCGAGCGGGTCCTGCCGGCGCTCGGGGAGACCGGCGTCGTGATGTCCTCCCTGTCCGAGCTGTTCCCGGGCGTGGCCGCCGTCCCCGAGCGCGATCCCCGCACCTCCCGGGTCAAGGCGGGCCTCGACATGGCCGACGTCGTCGCGCGCGCCGTGCGCGACCGCCAGAAGGTCCCCGCGCAGGACCAGGTCCTGCGCGTCGACACCCACCGCGTCACCCTCACCCCGCGCACGGTCAAGCGCGCCCGGGACAAGGCCCGCGCCACCGGGAAGCCGCACAACGAGGCGCGCAACACCTTCGTGAAGATCGCGCTGCGGGAGCTCACCGAGCAGCTCGGCGAGCACCTCAACACCACGAGCGGCAACGTCATGGACCGCTCCTACCTCGCGGAGGACATCCGGCAGTCCCGCGACGTGCGGATCGCGCTCAACCTCGCGTGGATGCCGCTGTCGCCCCAGACCCTCATCGGCCAGCTGTTCAGCAAGCGGCACTACCTCGAGTCCGCCGCCCCGCACCTGGACGCCGCACAGGTCGACGCCCTGCTGCGCCCGGCCGACGCCCCCTTCACCGTGGCGGACGTGCCGCTGCTGGACGAGGCCGCCGAGCTGCTGGGCGACCTCGAGGAGGCCGGGGTGCGCCGGCGGGCCGAGGCGGAGCGCGAGCATCGCAAGGCCACGGACAACGCCGAGCACGCACTGCAGAACATGCACCAGAGCCTCGAGGACGTCGGGGCGGACGGCATCGTGACCGCGGCCCAGCTCACGGACTTCAACGCGGTGACCCAGCACCGGATGACCGCGGCCGAGGCCGCGACCTCGGACCGCACGTGGGCGTACGGGCACGTGGTCGTCGACGAGGCCCAGGAGCTCTCGCCGATGCAGTGGCGCGTGCTGATGCGCCGGTGCCCCATGAAGTCGTTCACCGTGGTCGGCGACATCGCCCAGGCGGGCTCGGCCACCGCCGCCCGCAGCTGGCAGGACGCCCTCGAGCCCTTCGTGGGGGAGCGGTTCGCCCTCGACGAGCTCACGGTCAACTACCGCACCCCCGCCGCCATCGCGGAGGCCGCGGTCGACGTCGCCCGGGCCGCCGGCCTGGACATCTCCGCCCCGCGCGCCGTCCGCGACGGTGAGGCGCCGATCGTGCGGCGCGTCGACGCCGCGGACGTGGCCGACGGCGTGCTCGAGCAGGTGCGCGCAGAGCTCGAGCTCGTCAACGGCGGGCTCGTCGCCGTGATCGTGCCCGAGGACCGCGTGCAGGAGATCGGCACCGCGCTCGCCGGAGCCCTGCCCGGACTCGTGGGGGCCGGGGTCCGCCGGCTGGACCGGCAGGTCGTGGTGCTCTCCGCATGGGACGCCAAGGGACTCGAGTTCGACTCGGTGGTGGTCGTCGAACCGCAGGCGCTCGTCGAGGAGGTCGGCGGCGGGGTGGGCAACCTGTACGTGGCCATGACCCGGCCCACCCAGCGGCTGCGCGTCGTGGCGGCCCGGCAGCTCCCGGCCGGTCTCGAGCGGTACTGAGCCCGGACCACCGGTGTCACCGGGACGCGGAGGGGATCCCCCTCCGCGTCCTGGTACCTTGGAAGCCGTGTCGAACGCAATAGACCTGGACCTCCAGCACAACGATCCGTCCTTCGCCAACGTGTGGCAGGAGCTGCTGTGGCGCGGCCTCGTGCACGTGTCGACCGACGAGGCGGCCCTCGAGCGGTCGCTCGCGGAGGAGAAGGTCACCTATTACTGCGGGTTCGACCCCACCGCGGCGTCCCTGCACCTCGGGCACCTGGTGCAGCTGCTGCTCATGCGCCGGCTCCAGCTCGCCGGCCACCACCCGATCGGGCTCGTGGGCGGGTCCACCGGTCTGATCGGGGACCCGCGGCAGAGCTCCGAGCGGGTCCTGAACTCCCGGGAGACGGTCGCGCAGTGGGTGGACCTGCTGCGCGCCCAGGTCGAGCGCTTCCTCTCCTTCGAGGGCGAGAACCGGGCCGTGATGGTCAACAACCTGGACTGGACCTCCCAGCTGTCGGCCATCGACTTCCTCCGCGACATCGGCAAGCACTTCCGGGTCGGCACGATGATCAAGAAGGACATCGTGGCCAAGCGGCTGAACTCGGAGGAGGGCATCTCCTACACCGAGTTCAGCTACCAGATCCTGCAGGGACTGGACTACCTGAACCTCTACCGCGACCACGGGTGCACCCTGCAGACCGGGGGATCCGACCAGTGGGGGAACCTGACCTCCGGGACCGACCTGATCCGCAAGGTGGAGGGCGTGGCCGTGCACGCCGTGGGCACCCCGCTGATCACCAACTCGGACGGCACGAAGTTCGGCAAGTCCGAGGGCAACGCGGTGTGGCTTGACCCGGAGCTCACCTCGCCGTACGCCTTCTACCAGTTCTGGCTCAACACGGCCGACGCGGACGTGGTCGACCGGCTCAAGGTCTTCACGTTCAAGACCCGGGCCGAGATCGAGGAGCTGGCGCGCTCGGTCGAGGAGGAGCCCTACAAGAGACAGGCCCAGAAGGTCCTCGCCTGGGAGGTCAACTCGCTGGTGCACGGGGAGGAGGCGACCGAGAAGGCGATCGCGGCCTCGGCCGCCGTCTTCGGACGGGGCGAGCTCACGGAGCTCGACGCCGAGACCCTGGACTCGGTCGCCCGGGAGCTGCCCGG